>JAUZOX010000763.1 GCA_030706265.1 Bacteroidota bacterium
ACCCTTGACTGGGGGTCATATTTTACCTGATCACTGACGCCGTAAACAACACCCGAAGTACCTGCAGTAGCTGCCACTTCACCCGGATTTAATACGTTGAGTGAGAAGGCGTTGTTGGGTTGGTCGCCAGCGCGGTAGGTGATGGGGATACCGGCTTTTAAACCAAGATGATGGGCTACGTCGCTTAATAATTCACCCTGAAAACCGATTTGAGGAACTAAATCTGACAGCAGGCTAGAATTAAAGCCGAAGTGTTCGAGCAAGAATTTGGAGGGGGCATGTTTCAGGTAATCCCAGAACATACCTTCGGACAATCCCGTTACGGTAGTTGTGGCCTTGCCGGTAAGCATCAGTGCGATGAAATCCCCCGGAAGCATGATCTTCACGATCCGTTTATAGACTTCGGGCTCATACATCTTCACCCATGCCAGTTTCGAGGCCGTGAAGTTACCAGGTGCATTGAGAAGATGGCTGAGGCATTTTTCTTTCCCGATGATCAGGGTGGCTTCGTTTCCCAAAGCCACGGCCCGGCTGTCACACCAGATTATGGACTTGCGCAGGAGTTTGCCGTTTTCATCTATGCACACCAATCCATGCATCTGGTAAGTAATGCCGATGGCATTAATATCTTCGGGTTTAAGATTTGCCTGTTGTATCGCTATGGGTATTGCCAGACTCACATAATTCCACCAAACCAGTGGGTCCTGTTCCGCCCATCCTGTATGTGGCGCATCGATCGTCATTTCCGTTTCCGGTAAGGTCACCGATGCCAATCTTTTTCCCGTCTCAACATCAAGGATAGCAACCTTGATGGATGAGCTCCCAACATCAATTCCAAGTGTCTTCATTAGTCTGATATTCGAATAAAGTTAAGGTTGTACTTCATTTTCTGTTTTGTATTTTTCTCATACATATTCTTGTCGAACTTGTAAAGACGTGCCGGTTTATGGGCAACTCCCTTTTCCTTTTCTTCAAGCGGTTTTATGCATGGAAAGTTGAGAACTTTCTTTCTGAAGTTCCGGTTGTCAATTTCAATTCCCAGGATTGCTTCATACAGGTTTTGAAGCTGACGGATGGTAAAGCGTTTGGGCAACAATTCAAACGCAATGGGCTCATTCAATAATTGCTGACTCAGGACATCGAGCGCCTTTCAAAGAAATGCCTTGTGGTCGAATGCCAGATGCTTGATGCTTAGGGCACTGTGCCATCTTGCCATGCCCTCGATTGTGTGTTGCAATACGCTTTTGTCGATCTTGACCAGGGCATAAAAAGCAACGGTGACGATCCTGTGAACTTCAACCCCATATGTTTTACTGATCCAATTCAAGTCTTCGGGCTTGCTAACCCGAAGCGGATCGGAAAAGACATAAAGTTGCCGCAGGAAGATATCATTCAATCCGGTCATTTCACTCAATGTCCTTTGAGCTGCACTGGACAGGTCTTCCTGTTCCCGAATAAGGCTGCCGGGAAGCTTTCTTTCAATATTATGCTTAGAGGAATTATCACCCAAATTATCTTTGATTACATCAACCAAAAGCACCTTCAGTTCGGTATCATCAAAACCGAATACGACACAATCGACAGATATAGAAGGGTTAATGATTGATTTCAATTTGCCTTATTTGAGATGCGAAAAGTAGTTTACAAATCAGT
>JAUZOX010000764.1 GCA_030706265.1 Bacteroidota bacterium
GCAAACTTCCTGTTTGTTGCCGGAATCATCAGTGTTATCCTTGGTTTGTTGACATTCATGGTACGACACTATGAAACCGCTCTCCGGTGGTGTCTCCTTCATAAACGGAAATTCCTTTTAATACCTTCATTGACGCTGTTGTTTGGCATCTTGATCTGGTTGGGTTTTAATAGGTTATTCGGATTTGCATCTAGTGAAGGAGTCCGGAAAACAGCCCTCTGGCAATCGGTCAGCAAAAGATTTCCCGGTATGGGTAAGGAATTTATGCCTTCACTGGGCGAAGGATCCTTTTTACTGATGCCCACCAGCATGCCTCATACCGGGGTTGAAGAAAATATCAGGATCATTTCATCAATCGATATGCGCCTTACTAACATACCCGAGGTAGATGTTGCGGTAGGAAAATGGGGGAGGGCTAACTCAGCGCTGGATCCGGCTCCGACGACCATGTTTGAAGACGTGATCAATAACATCCCTGAATATATTCTGGATCAGGATGGACGAAGGATGCGTTTTAAAACCGACCGGGATGGCAATTACCTTTTGAAGAACGGAAAGACGTACAACATCAAAAAGGATGGATACCGGAAATACACAAAGGATGAGCTCGTCCCCGACGACAGGGGAGCGTATTTCAGGCAGTGGCGGCCACAGATCAAAAGTCCGGAAGATATCTGGCAGGAAATCATCAAGTCTTCTGCCTTTCCCGGATTGACCTCTGCCCCAAGGCTACAGCCTATTCAAACGCGACTGATCATGCTTTCGACCGGGATGAGGGCACCCATGGGGCTGAAAGTCTTTGGACCCGATATCGAAACCATTGAAAGGGTTTCGGTTGAAATGGAAAAGTTACTTCAACAGGTTCCAGGAATTGAAGCATCCTCCGTCTTTGCCGAAAGGAATGTGGGTTCGCCCTATCTCGAGATCAATATTGACCGTGAAGCCATTGCACGTTATGGCCTGACGATCTCCGATGTGCAGGATGTACTGCAATCGGCAATAGGAGGGATGTCGTTGACTACCACCGTTGAAGGGCGTGAACGTTTTCCGGTAAGGGTTCGCTATGCACGTGAACTGCGCAGTACGCCTCAGGAACTCAACAACCTGCTGGTGCCAACGATGAGCGGTACGCAGGTACCACTGGGGCAACTGGCTCAAATCGTTTACCGTCGCGGTCCCCAGATGATCAGAAGTGAAGATACTTTTTTGAACAACTATGTCATCTTTGATAAAAAGCCTGAAATTGCTGAAGTAGAGGTGGTGGATCAGGCACAAAAACTTATGGACGCCAAGATCGCCAAAGGAGAGTTTAAGTTGCCTCCGGGGGTATCCTATAAGTTTGCGGGTAACTACGAACAGCAGATCAGGGCCACGAAGCGGCTTTCTTTTGTGATTCCAATCAGTTTACTGGTTATTTTCCTGATCTTGTTCTTCCAGTTTAAAACCGTGACGGCATCTATGATACACTTTTCAGGAGTATTTGTCGCTTTTGCCGGTGGATTCATCATGCTTTGGTTATATGGACAGCCATGGTTTATGAATTTCTCTTTAGGAGGTATCAATATGCGCGACATGTTTCAGATGCACACGATCAATCTTAGTGTGGCGGTATGGGTCGGATTCATTGCCTTGTTCGGGATCGCCACCAA
>JAUZOX010000765.1 GCA_030706265.1 Bacteroidota bacterium
AAACCAGTAATTCCAGGGTTCCCTGCTGTAAGGCGAGTTTTTGTCATTGGTAACTTTATAGGTCACCAACGAGAAAAGGCCATCAAATTTAAGATGAGAATTATAGGGAATATCTTCTATAACTGCAGTAATTAGATACTTTATGTTGTTGGTCGTCGTGATGAACTTGCCGACCGGATTGGTGTTTCCAAAATATCGTTCTGCCGTTGAGCGGGTTAAGACAGCCGTAAACGGACTGATGAGGGCATGATTAAGATTTCCGTATACTTTGTGGAAAGTGAAGATATCGAAAACGGATTGATCTGCAAAATAGATCTCCGTTTCGGTATACATTCGATCGTTGGTTCTGAGGACAACACTGCGCAACAAATGAAAACGCGCCACCTTTTCGATAGCAGGTGACATCTCCCGGAGTGTAGTAGCATAAGGACCTGATACCTTAGCATACCGGGTAACTTTTCCGTTAATGTTCAGCTGGCTCTGAATCCGATAGATTCTATCGTGTTTGACATTGTATTTATCGTATGAAAGTTCATCAAGGATGTACATCATAATGAGTACGGCAGAAACAAGCCCGACCGTTAAACAAAGAATATTCATAAACGAATAGAATTTGTTTCGGGCGATATTATGAAAGACAAGCTTGATACAATGATACAGCATAACGGGTGACCGGATTAGAGGTAAAAGGATTGCCGAATGTTTTCCGTAACTATTTTCCCATCAAACAAATGGATGATTCGTTTGCTGTATTCGGCATCTCTTTGGGAGTGTGTAACCATTACGATGGTGGTGCCATTTTGGTTGAGTCGTGAAAGCAGGTTCATCACCTCTTCCCCGTTTGCCGAGTCAAGATTTCCGGTCGGTTCATCGGCGAGGATCAAGCCGGGTTTAGAAACCACGGCTCTGGCAACCGCCACTTTTTGTTGCTGTCCACCCGATAGTTGAGAAGGGAAGTTGTTTCGGCGATGTGTTATCCGCATCTCTTCCATTATGGTTTCAACTCTTTGCCGGCGATCTTTATTGTTGATCCCCAGGTATATGAGCGGCAACTCAATGTTTTCATAAATGGTCAGCTCTTCGATGAGATTAAAATTCTGGAATACAAAGCCGATATGGCTTTTGCGCAGCAATGCCTTTTTCCGTTCGGGGTACCGGGTTACATCTTTATCCATGAAGTAGTAGACGCCTGCTGAAGGGTAGTCGAGAAGACCTAAAATGTTGAGCAGGGTGGATTTTCCACAACCACTCGGCCCCATGATTGCAACGAACTCCCCTTTTTTGATTTCTATATTAACTTGTTCGAGGGCAATAGTTTCAACTTCGTCGGTACTAAAAATACGTTTGAGATTCTGGGTGCGTATCACAAATTCATTCTTTTGCTTGTAAAGATAAGAAGGAATGCCATTCCAAGTCATTTAATGTGATTATCTTTGTCAGAGGCTTCAATTATAGTGTGGTTTATAAAAAAATTATGTCGTGAAACGAGCATGTATTGAAAACACATACAACGATGAAAAATTATCCATGCGAGTTCCATCCGACCATTTTAATAAAATTATTTTCAGATGAAAAGTTTATTAATAAAAGTTAAGAATAAATGCATTGAAGACTGAAAAAATTAAATTTGCATT
>JAUZOX010000766.1 GCA_030706265.1 Bacteroidota bacterium
GTGATGCCATGTTTTTCTCTTACCGCAAGATTCAGACGGGAGTTCATTGCCGGTCCTCCGAGCAGGTTGTTGACCAATCCGAGTGCTGTACGACGGGGATCGGCATAGCCATATGTTGCGGCCCCGAGCGTGGAGTGCGACTGGTAGATAGAACGTTGCAGAACCTTATTCATGGGGCGGTAGTGATCAAAGGGCTCGCGAATCCTTATTTCAGGTGTCGGCGGCATCAGGCCGAAATATTTTTCAACCAGATGTATCAACCGGTCAAAATTGATGTTCCCCACCGAACAAATTACCATATTGGAGGGCAGGTAATTTTCACGTATAAACTTTTGAATGGCCTCGCGTGAAAACTTGCGGACATATTTTGGCGTTCCCAGGATGTTGTTACCTAAACCATGTCCCGTGAAGACCTGATCTTCAAAATCATCTACGATCTGTTCGGATGGAGAATCTTTGTACGAATTTATCTCATCGATCACTACTTCCCGTTCCTTTTCCAGTTCATTTTGAGGAAAAGTGGAGTTGAGCAATATGTCTGCAAATAATTCAAGGGTGCGGTCGTAGTATGTGTTCAGAAATGAAGCATAAATGGTGGTCTCTTCTTTTGCGGTAAAGGCGTTGAGGTCGGCACCAACGCTGTCGAGGCGTGAAAGGATCCGGAACAAATTGCGCTTTTGAGTGCCTTTAAAAATCATGTGCTCTATAAAATGGGCGAGGCCATGTTCTTCCGGGAGTTCGTCGCGGGTTCCGGCACTGATGACAACCCCGACATGTGCTATCTTACTGCTAACCTTCCGGTGTACAATGCGCAATCCATTTTCAAGCTTAAAATATTGATATTCCATATCTTGTTTCGAGACTGCAAAATTAAAGATTTATCTGATACCAATCAGCTTGATAATCACTAAATAGACAATAAAAGTCAATAATGATCCAATGTTTTAGACTGTTTTTGAAGTTGCAGGGTGATAATACAGGCTGTTGAAAATATAAGTGCAATGGATGATAAACATGAGCAGAAATGGCCTTTCAAAATAAATTAGTTCTCGTATCTTAGCGTTGAATAAATTTTACTTCAAATACAATAAATGGGTTCTCCTAAAAATAACATAATGAGAAGAAATAGAATTACTTTACAGATTGTGGTATTGTCTTTAGTGGTTTTCGTTGCCACTTCTGCAATGGTCGTATTCCTGCCTTCATCGGTATACGAATGGGCGAATTTAAAAGCAAGCAAGACAAAGGCAGGAGAATTCAGGCAGATCATCAAAAGCCCTACCAAGACGTTGGAGATGTTGGATGTATCTGCTACTACCCTCACTCAGCCCGGAAAGTTTAAGATCGGTTCCGAAAAGGGGGGGCTTGAAGAGTTTATCATCCTGAAAGAGGGGAAAATCAAGTATAATCAAAACGGACAGACCACGATCCTCAATCCCGGAACGGTCATTTTATTTCCTTCAGGGATAAACCGCGAAGTAGAAAATGGGGGAAAGGATAAAATCTGTTACTACACCGTAAAATGGAAGTCGGTGGCAACCCATATAACTGATCCGAAAGTAAAAACTGATCAGCCCATTGTTTATGACTGGGACAAATTGGAATTCAAGAAGAATGCCAAAGGAGGTTCAAGA
>JAUZOX010000767.1 GCA_030706265.1 Bacteroidota bacterium
ACTTTAACGGGTTTTTTATCAAAGGGGTTCGTGCTTATGACCGGGAAGATTATTATAATGCCATTACCGATTTCACCAATGCGATCCGATTGATGCCCGATCAGAAATTCTATCCGGTATATGGATACCGGGGCAATGCCAAATTCAAGCTGGGTGATTTGAAAGGTTCACTGGAAGATCTGAATTATGCTGTTTCGCTAAAACCTGTAGACAAGCAATTTTGGCCTGTATACGGTCAGGTGTTTTTGAACAGGGGAACGGTACGGTATTTTTTAAAGGATATGTCCGGGGCGCGTGAAGATTGGCTACGTGCAGCCGAATTTGATGTTCCGAAATCGAAGGAATATCTGAAACTGTATTTCATACGTAAATAATTTTATTAAATAGGTCGTATGGAACTCGCATGGAAGATTTTCATCCTTGTTTGTGATCTTCGATCATGCTCGTTTCATCCGAAAATAATTTGATTAAATAGGTCGTATGGAACTCGCATGGAAGATTTTTATAGTTGTTTGTGATCTTCGATCATGCTCGTTTCATAAGTAAATAAATTGATTAAATAGGTCTTATGGAACTCGCATGTAAATTTTTCATCCTTGTTTGTGATTTTCAGTCGTGCTCGGTTCAAATAACTTTTTTTATGTTGAAGAAATTTTCGACAATGAAGGAATTACTTCTCGCAATACTGATTATATTATTTGGACTAACAGCCTCAGCGCAGACAGACAGCCCTGATCAAAAGAAGTTATTTGACCAATATTGGATGTTGGGCGTAAAGTATGGATTCGCCCAGTTTCATGGGGATGTTAATGATAAGGGATTTTGGGCTAAATTGCCTGATGAATCTAAACCCTCTTTCGGCTTTACTCTGGGAAGACAGCTATCTCCGGTATTTTCGGTAAAGGCTGATTTTTCAAAATCCAACTATTACGGGAGAAACCAGTTTCAGGTTTATGACAGCATAAAAGCAACCAATGTCTCTGTCAATGGCAATATTACAGAGTTTGGTATTTACGGCACTTTGAACCTGAACAAGCTTTTCAGCAAAAGCAAAGCAAGCGGAGATCATTGGAATGCATATGTATCAAGCGGACTGGGGCTGGCCAACTGGCGATGTAAACTGAAAGACGACGATCATGATCTCATCATCAGAACCATTGGATATTCGAATACAGGCAAGACAACCAGAAAATCAGCCTTGTCGGTTCCGGTTACTTTAGGTGCGAATATCAAACTTACCGATGGCATTATGTTCTCATTGGAGCATGCCATTCATTTTGTGAATTCCGATTTGGTGGATGCCTATAGCGCATTTAATTATGACGACATTTATACTACCACTTCGATTGGTATTACGGTAAATCTTCAAAAGTTATCTTTTCCCGGTTTTAAAAGCAAGGGTGATAACCGTTCTTTGGCAAAAACTCCCAGGCGATCATGGTTTGGAAAAAAGCCCAGGAGCTTACCGGAGATACAGGAATATACAGGATATAACGGTTTGATGCCTGTTGCAGCAAAGAAAAATGATACAACTAGTGCATCGGGTTCTGCAGGGAAGAAGCAACCTCAAAATGTATGGGCTGCCGAAGTGGATTCAGGCCGGTACGAGATAACCGGTGGAAAAAAA
>JAUZOX010000768.1 GCA_030706265.1 Bacteroidota bacterium
CATGACAACAACTATTTTTACGACGTCATAAAGGATCCGAGGAAAAACTGGGTGGACCTGAGCGGAGGAATTGTCACCTCATGGGATATCGGGCATCTGCTGTTTAATGTCAATACCCGGTTTATCCGTTCCATCAATTATGAATGGCAGTATGATCCCAAGTTAAGCGTGCCCCAACAATACTGGAATGAAAGCAGGGACCTGTTTAATTTCCATGGTCAACTGGGAATCCAATACCGTTTTTAATAATGCATAAAATGGATGCAAAGAACGGGGTTTCGGTGATTATTCCCTGTTACAATTCGGGCAAACATCTTAAGGCGACCATCGAAAGTGTCTTAAAACAGACTTATCCCAATTTTGAAATCATCATTGTGGACGATGGCTCTACGGATAAAGCAACGTTAAAATTTTTATCGACCTTACCGGCGGCCCGGATCATCGTTTATCATAAAGGTCATGAAGGTGTTTCTGCAGCCAGAAACTACGGGATTCAATATTCGACAGGTGATTTCATCCTGCCACTGGATGCGGACGATCTGATCGCGGAGGATTATCTGGAATTGGCTGCCGGAATATTGCAGGACGACAGTGCTGTAAAGTTGGTAACCTGCAATGCCCAATCTTTTGGCTACAGAAAGAGAGACATCCGGACGGAAGAGTTTACGCTTGAAAAGCTGCTGGCCAAAAACCTCTTTGTGGTTTCATCGATGTTTCGCAGGGCGGACTATGACAAGACATCCGGCTTCAATCCCAATATGAAAGAGGGCTTTGAAGACTGGGACTTTTGGCTGTCGCTGCTGGCGGATGGCGGCAAGGTGCACAACATCGGTAAAACCTGCTTTTATTACCGGATGCAACGGGATTCCAGAAATAATGGATTGGACGAAAAGTTGTTCAGGAAACTGAGGCATCAAATTTATGAGAATCATGCCGCTTTATATCGTCAATACCGGTTCGACCCAACCGAGTGTTTTGAGTATGAACTGATCAAACATTCGATGGAATATAAATTGGGCCGCATGATTCTGAAGCCGTTTCGATTTTTACAGAAAAAAAGAGTACTTTAAATGATCGTTTCATTTAAGAAAATATTTTCCTCCAATTATGTCAGGATAGCCGCGTTTGTTGCTTTTGCAATCATTACGGCTATTTTATTGTATTCGAGATACCTGAACATGGGAATCGAACCGGGTGCAGTGACCCGGTTTATCGCGGTCTGGTTTATTGCCTGCCTGATCTTGCTGGGCGCGACTTATTATTTTAAAAATGCGTTAAATCCCATTAACTTTTATGTCATCTTTATCCTTTGTTACGGATTTAACTTTTTAAAGCTTTCGGCCGATTCGACAGACCTCTCCCCTGCCACCCATCTGGTCCTGATTCTTTCCATCGTCTTCTTTATCCTGGGCATCATTTTGGGTAACAAGTTAAAGACGGAACCCAGGGTGCTGATGAACCGGCAAAGCAAGGCCACCATTTTTTATGCGACTTACGTTTGCATCGTCCTGACCTTTATCCTTGAAGTCAGGACTTTTGGTTATCTGCCCCTTTTTAAAATCTTCAGCGTCGACGTCTATAAGGAGACCAATGAGAAACTGGTCTCTTTCCTTCATTATTTC
>JAUZOX010000769.1 GCA_030706265.1 Bacteroidota bacterium
ATCGATTGCCCTATGCTAAAGTCGATATTGAAGTATCGCTTGTCAAGATAATAAAAACCGATGATGCCGTACAGCATTACTGCCCCTATGGCAATTAACGCCGACTTGAAGCCCAACTGCCTTAATTCGGGATTTCCCTTCACATAGTATTCTTTCCGGGTCATCCAGAGCGAAATACAAAGGAATAAAGCAAGAGAAGCCTCTTCATAATCGATGGCCTTGACAATGTGCCCCACCATCGACACGACCCCCAGGACCAGTGCGATATGCCAGGCTGTTCGCAACCCCCTGACCATATACGCCGTCAATCCAAGAAAAAAGATGCCCGAAATCAGGGTGAAATAGTTTGAGGCATGGATAGCCTGCAGGGGTAACAAGTCCGATATGAGGGCCAGACGCTGTGGAATGGCCGGGGTAATGGCTGAGATGATATTGACGATCCCGAGGGCGAAGGTCAGCACAACCGGAATGAGCCGCAGGACGATATGGTTTTTTACAAAGACAAAGCTCTTCAAACCTGCCAGCAGGGGAATCCAAAACTCGAAAATACGGTAGAGCAAAGTGATTGAAACGGCCTCAACCATTGTAAATCCATATCTTGTAAGGATAAATGCCAGTGAGAACTCGATTGCTCCCAAGCCACGCATGAAGGGGGAAAGGATCAGGAACATGACCGAGACGATATATGCAATCACGGCGGCTTCGAGGTCAGGTGCAAACCCAAATGCAACCATTGCAATCATCAGGTGGGCTATTCCGCAAAACTCGATGAAGATCGAGACGATCAGGTTCCATATGAATGCTTTCCGGTTAATCACCTGCGATTTGATTTCATCGATGAGCAAGGATAACTCCGGATCCAGTCTTAAAATGAAACGGTAAACCATCCCGTTATGTGTGATGGAGCTGAAAGCCCATAAGAGGAGTCCGGTCAGCCCAACCAGCCCCAGCAACCCGTATATCTCTCCCGAAGAGGTGGTCTCCCTTATGAGGGTGTAGATCACGGCCGGGATCGCAACCACGAGGACTGAGAGAATCCCGACAAACGCGTATATCGAGGAAGCGAAATGGATTTTAGTCTTGCTGATATCCTGCTCTTCAAGCGGTTTTGTAAAGAAAGCCAGTGAAGAAACTCCGCCTGCAGGGAGAAAGACACTGATAAAATTTCTTTTCAAAAAGAGTAAGACGGCACTCTGGAAGGTGATGCTTTTATGGATGCACCTGAAACTGAAGACATACATCAACGCCTGCAACCCAATATATACACTCGAAATGGCGATGCCAATTATAACCCATAGCGGTTGAGCCGTGTTCAATGTTTTGCCGATCTGGTTGAATTCCCCATGTTCGTGCTTGACAAAAAAAATGCCCATCCCGATGAAGAAAGCCGTGACGATAAACTGCACGATGGTTTTCCTGTTTTGGGAGAGGAACGTAAAAAAGCCCGGAGTCCAGGTGGTCATTAACCTGGAAAAATTACGTATATGTAATTTGAATTCAATCATAATTTTCAATAAGGCAATATAAGAAATACGCAATGATCAGGAGATATAAATCTTCTGTACTAAGATAAAAGGTCAAGATGCAATTTCCCTATAAAGATAATATAGAGAGG
>JAUZOX010000077.1 GCA_030706265.1 Bacteroidota bacterium
ATATTTGTAAGAAATAAACGGAGCCGTTGAAGGTACGTCAATCCAGAAAGAAACGAGTCCTTCACCTTGTGCAAAAGCCGAGAAGTCAAAATTCTTGTATTTAGCCGAAAAACCAAAACCATATACTATTTCGGGTGTGGTCGGGTTTCCAATGGGGACCATGTCTTTCGAATCAATGATGCCATCACCATTTACATCCTTGTATTTAATATCGCCGGCCATAGTTGGAACACTTCCACCAAAATTTTGGGTAGGAGAACTTCTGACTTCTTCGTCATCAATGAATAAGCGTTCAGCAATATATCCCCATTTCTGGGAAGTTGAATATCCGACCTTATATGTCCACGGTTCTGTGTAGTTGGGCTCTTCATATGCCTGGTATATATTATGAGCATAAGTAAAATTACCACGAACGGAAATAGAAAAATCTTTTCCTATATTATCGGAATAATCCAATGAGATATCAATTGCCTTTGATTTGGTTTCACCCACATTGGCTTGGGGAGTAGCTCCTTCCAGTCCCATTGTCTGTGGGATAGAGGCGCGTTTCATCAAAATGTTTGATCTGTGCTCAGTGAAATATTCCGCAATGATATTCAATTTGTCGAATAATCCCAATTCAAGACCGAAAGTGGAATTTTTGGCTGTTTCCCAGGTAATGGCTTCGTTGCTGTAACGATCTACAGAAATCCCGTTTACAGAATAGCCGCCGTCTGTTCCAAAACTAGATGAATAACTTGAATTATTCATGTTAACACTTGAGAGGTAGAAGAAACGGTCTGAGGCACTTCCGATTGCATCATTTCCTACCAAACCGTAATTACCCCTTATTTTTATCTTGTTAAATACTTTGCGGTAAGGTTCAAAGAACTTTTCGTTGGATAAGTACCAGGCTCCACCGGCTGATGGGAAGAAACCAAAACGCTGTGTCTTATAGAAGCGTTCCGAACCATTGTAACCAAAGTTGAATTCACCAAAGAAACGGTTGTCATAAGAATAAGTACCACGACCAGAGATTCCGATATTTCTTGCGGCCAAGGATGACTGAAGGTCCGATCCATTCGAATTCAATGAATTACGCATTGTCGTGATTAACATACCGCTATAGGTATTCTTCTTTAACGTCCTTGTATAGTTGGCTGCAACTTCTCCATAGAATACGGATGAAATCGAAGCACCGCCCTGGTTATAGTCAAGATAGTCCGTACCTACATTCGGATTGAGATCAGATAGGATGAAAGTATTGCTCAGTCGGTCATAACTGGATGGAGCATAAAAAAATGGCTTATATTTGCGTGATACGGCAAAAGTTGCAGAGCGGTTTGTATTCATCATCCCCCTGATTGAAAGCCCCGGAGTAATAAAGTCCAAATCTTGTTTAACTTCGAATTGGGCGAGCATCAATGAACTCGACGATTGTTTATACCCTTGCACCATATCGGCGTATGGGTTTTCATACGGGGCCCCCAGTTCTGAATTTCCAAATAAGATGTGGTTTGTAAACTGGTGCAACGAATCGGGGGCATAATAAGGTTTAAACAATACGGGATTCGTTCTCACGACTTTCCGGTACATTCCTGATCCACCGTCGATAGGTCCTGTATATTCATCGAATGAACCATATAAACGAACCAAAGCGGTTGTGGTTTTGGTCACCTTGATGTTGATGTTTGATCTCAGATTATAGTTCTTCAAGTCAATATTGGTGTTGAAGTTGTTTCTGTGGTCAACTCTGAGGTTCCCATTATCCTGTGTTAAACCAGCTGCAATGTAATAGGTGGCAATCTGCCCGCCGCCGCTTAGATTTAAGTTATAACGTTGATTGTTGGTTACGGGTTTAATTAATTCTTTCATCCAATCGGTGGTTGGAAAGACGATTGGGTTTAAACCTGCGATGGTATTATCAATTTTGCTTTGAGAATATGGTAATGCTGCCAAAGGATTTCTGGTTAGATTTGCCTCATTAGCCAGTTTCATGTAAGTGATCGGATCCGCAAACTGAATGCTTTTGGTGTTCGAGGAATAAGAATTCTCGGCTCTGAAACTGATTTTGGCTTTTCCTTCTTTCCCTTCTTTTGTGGTAATCAGGATTACTCCATTCGCACCCCGTGCACCGTATAATGCATTGGCGGTAGCATCTTTCATAATGGTGAAGCTTTCGATATCGTCCGTTTGAATCCGGGCCATATCGGTTGCCGTAAATTCCATCCCGTCGATCAGGATCAAGGGGTCTTTTTTGTAACCAAACGTCGTCGCACCATTGATAAAAAACTGCGCGTTATCTAGTCCAGGTTCTCCACTGGTTTGGTAAGAAATAATACCCGCAATGCGTCCGGCAAGGGCTGTTGTAAGGTTACTGGAAGGAACCTTCAGTTCAGAGGGCCTGACTGTGGTTACAGAACCGATTACCGATTCTTTCTTTTGAGTGCCATACGCAACAACCACTACTTCATCCAATGTGGATGTGAGCGCTTCCATCTGCATGTTGATTACACTTTGGTTGCCAATGTTAATTTCCTTGGTAACCATACCGATAAAAGTAAATACCAAGACTTTATCCCCAGGGTTAAGCGGGATAGAGTAGTTTCCATTCACATCGGTAAGCCCGCCACGGGTTGTTCCCTTAATTGAAACGGTTACACCAACCAGGCCGTTTCCATCCTTGTCGGTGACTTTTCCGGTAATTCGGACTCTTTGTTGTTGAAGGGTCCCATTCGAACCTATTTCGGAGGAAACAGGTTTGATGTTTAGTGATCTGTTGTTGGCAGTTGCTGAAGTTCCCCAAAAAATCAGCATCCCGATCACCATTAAAAAAGTAGAAATTTTCATAGTTTAAAATAATTCGTGAATACACCATTGCAGTTTCACTAACCTTAGAGGGATAGTGAATTTCTTAATACATATGTATTTCATATAAATGAAAAATAGTAATGATTTACTTTTTTTATTGTTGAGATTTTTATTTAAAAAAATGACTTATTTACATAGAATAAATTAAATCTTTAAATTAAATGAGGTATATGAAATATTTATTAGGCACCATTTCATGCTAATAGAAATGAATAGATATATCAGAATAAAAATTTCTTATTCTGATTTAAATAGCAAGCCACATATCAATTCAGTAAAAACCCGATAGCGACTTTTTCAGTAACTTCGACAGTATTACCAGGTGGTATAGGATATACATACCATCTTATTCCGGAAATATCTTTTTCAAATAAAAAATGAGAAGGAGTTGGGCTTTTTCCATAAATTAATTTTGGTTAATACTATTTTATATTATGTGTAATAAAACACAACTCAGAAAAATAAATAATACCAAAAAGAAGATTTCCGCCGTGATCAGAAATTTGATTTTCTGCGCGGCAGTAATCCTTTTGATAAAATTGAATTTCCAAGCTTTCACAATTAAAGTTTTATTTTAACGTAAAGCTATGGATATAATGGGTCAAGGAGGGTGCATTATTCGCTCTAAAAAGAGGACAAAGCGTTCGAGAGGTGGAAAAATCGTAAAGAAAGAGTGGAATATTTAACCAGCCAAATTCAGGATAAAATGATAAAAATCATAAAATCAGCCAATTATTCTTGCGCTTCGGATTCGGACATGTATTCAGAGGGCGTTTTTCCATACTGATGACGGAATGCTTTGCTGAAGTATTTGGAATCCGTAAATCCCACTGCATAGCTGACTTCGGAGATGGTCATTTTCTTCTGCTGCAATAACGCGGCAGCTTTCTTTAATCGGGTTGTCCGGATTAAATCGATGATCGACATATCCGTCAACGCTTTTAGTTTCCTGAACAGAACCGGACGGCTCATGCCTATTTCATCAACGAGTTTAGACACGTTGAATTCTGTATCTGCAATATGTCTTTCGATTACAACCATTAACCGTTGCAGGAATTTCTCTTCGGTGCCTGATATCTCGGTATTCACCGGTTCGAGTGTTACGATTCGGCTGTATTTTGCTTTTAACTTATTATACGACCTTAAAATGTTGCGGATTTTTAATTCCAGAATGCTGATGTTAAACGGCTTGGTGAGGAATGAATCTGCTTCGGTCTCTAATCCTTCCAGGCGATTATCCAGTTCATTTCTTGCCGTTAACAAAATTACCGGGATATGGCTGGTTCGCTCATCATTCTTGAGCCTGTTCGTGAGCGAAATACCATCCAGCTTGGGCATCACCACATCGCTGATAATTAAATCGGGAACATCTTTTATTGCGATATTCCAGGCTTGTTCCCCGTCTTCGGCTTCGAGGATCGTGTAATTTCCTTTTAAACGTTCCGCAAGAAAATCCCTGATTTCAATATTATCATCGACAATCAGCAGGGTATATTTAGTGGTATCAATTTGAATGGGTGTTGGAATTGAAGCATGCCTTACATTTTCGCCAAGATCCAGATCGATATAGGATTCAATCTGATCAATGGGCTGAGTTTCTTTGGCAATCTCACTCGATTTAAAATGATCTCTACCTAAAGGTATTTTTACGGTGAAAATCGTTTTTCCTGAAGCAGTCTCGGTCGATTCTGTGCTCTGAACCGAAATGGTTCCGTGATGGAGTTCGATGATCCCTTTGGAAAGGGATAGGCCTATGCCAAACCCAAAGTCTTCCATTCCGGTATTTTCAACCTGGTAAAAGCGATCAAATATTTTTTCAAGGTGCTCGCTTGAGATGCCTTTCCCATTGTCCTCAATGGTTATGATGACATGTTGCGGGTCGGATTTTATCCAAACATCGACTCTTCCATCTTTTTCGGGAACAAACTTGAAGGCATTGGTCAAAAGATTGTAAAATACTTTTTCCAGTTCGGATTTGTCAAAGAAGGCCAATATCTCGGAGTTGGTAGAATGGAAATAAAGATTTATTTTTTTCAGACTGGCATACTCTTTAAAGGAAAGAATGATTTCATCAATAAACTTTACGATATTTTCTTCTGAAACCTTCAGCTGGACATTTCCGCTTTCCTGTTTTCTGAAATCAAGCAATTGATTGATTAATCTTAACAATCTCCTGGCATTGTTATTGATTGAAAGAAGGCTTTTCTTTATTTTCTCGTCCCCATCCCAATTGGAGATCAGGTTATCAAGTGGAGTAATGATTAAGGTTAAAGGGGTCCTGATCTCATGCGATACATTGGTGAAGAACCGAAGCTTTGATTGATGCAACTCATTTTGCTTTTTATTTTCCAGTTGTTCGAGGAATAGTTCCTGTTCCAATTTTAACCTTACCCGTGTAAATCTTACAAACACCAGCAGTATGAGAAATAATACCAGGGCATAAAAGATATAAGCCCACCATGTTTTCCAGAATGGAGGAAGAACCCTGACGGTAATTGAAATGGGCGTGTCGTTCCATATCCCATCGTTGTTGCAACCTCTGACCAATAAGGTATATTTTCCCGGTTTCAGGTTCATATAGGTAGCACTGGGTATACTGGTCTTATTCCAGTTGTCTTCAAATCCTTCCAGCTTGTATTCATATTGATTCTTATCGGAATTGATATAATTTAATAAGGCAAACTCAATAGTAAATACATTTTGATACGACTTAATGGTTACTGATTTTGCCGTACTGATGCTTTGCTCAGATAGTTGGTTTTTAGGATCGGTATTCGAATTATTATTAAATAGTTTCAGTTTTGTAAATACCAAAGTTGGAACCGATGTATTTATTCTGATATTTTCCGGATTGAAAATGACAATACCATTGTACCCTCCGAAATACATATTCCCCGCGTGGTCTTTTAAATAGGAATTATAATTGAACTCTTTGCAGATCAATCCATCGCTTTTACTATAATTCTTGAAGTTATTTCGGGCTGGATCATATTTGGAGATCCCGTTTTCAGTGCTTAACCATAAAAAGCCATGATCGTCTTCAAGCATTCCGAAGATGTTATTTCCGGGGAGCCCATTTTCTGTTGTATAGTTTTCAAATGAGGATGACTTCTCGTTGAATAAAAATAAACCGCTTCCCCTGCTCCCAATCCAAATCCTTTTAAGATGATCTTCATAAACAAAGAGGATAAACTTACCGTCGACGGTTTGTTTGTGGTTGGGATTTGCAGTAAAACGAACGATTCTTCCATTTGGGTATCTCAGATTCAGGCCCGTGGAGGCCCCAATCCATAACCTGTCTTTCGAATCAAAATTAAGGCAGGTGAGGTAGTCAGAATTGATCGTATTTGGATTCCTTTCACTGAAATGGTAGGTGACAAATTTCTTATCTGCTTTATTGTATTTACAAAGTCCGCCTCCATTGGTTGCAATCCAAAAATTTCCTTCTTTATCCGACTTGATATCATAAACCCGGTCATAAGGTATTGTATGAGGATTTTCCTTATCGGCAACATAACGGGTAAATTTTCTGGTTTTAAAGGAATAATAATTAAGACCGTCAAATGTGCCAATCCATAGCCCGTCATGACCATCCGGATATATACATTTAACGTTGTCACTCGTTAACGAGTTAGGATCCTCCGGTTTGTGTTTGAAATTTTCATAGCTGTTTTTCTGGGGATTCCAATGAATGATTCCATCTCCTTCAACACTTAGCCACAAAGTATGTTGAAAATCTTCATACATCGCGCTTGCTATTTTGTAAGAAAGGGGCGAGTTTTTCCCATTTTGTTTGAAATGATCAAACTGTTTCGCCATGACATTGTATATGTTCACTCCGCCATAGTATGTCCCAATCCAATAGGTTCCATCACGATCGATAAATATGGAACGGATTGAATTATTGCTAAGCGAGGTCGGGTTATCCGGGTTCGTTAAATGTTCATAGACCTGTCTTCTCAACGGGTCAAAAACATATAATCCTCCCAGTGCCCCTATCCAGTATTGCCCGTTGTTATCTTTTTTAATGACCCGGATCTGCGGATCAATCTTAGTAAAAAGAGATTGGTATTGAGGAACAAGAGATTTATTCCGGCTTGAATAAAATATATTTTTCTTTTCGTCAAATATATTCAATCCCCCTTTTTCGGTTCCTATCCAAAGGGTTTCGTTATCTCCTTCGACGATAGTATTTATCCAGTTATTGCTTAATGAATTTGGATTTGTTATTGAAGAAGTGTAATTTGAGATAATAAACTCGTATTGGCGTTTTGATTTGAAACGTGATATTCCGTTAATGGTACCAATCCAGATATCCCCTGTTTTATCTTCGAACAAAGTTCTGACATAATTATCTACAAGGGATTGCGGATTCGAAGCATTATGATAAAACCGGATAATCTTTGTGGTATCGCCTGACACCAGTAGGTTTAATCCATCCCTAGTCCCAACCCAAATATTTTTATCCTTGTCTTCAAAAATTGCATTGATATTGTTGTTTGATATTGAAGACCGTTTGCCTGGAATATTAACGATGCGGGTGAAATTATCCGTTTCCGGATTATAAATGCAAATGCCATTATAGGTACCAACCCATAACTGACCCTTGCTGTCTAGCAATAAAGCATTGATTACATTGTTGGTTAAACTTGATGGGTCATTGGGATCATTCCGGTAAACTTTGATGTCATGTGAATCATACCGGTTCAATCCATCCCTTGTCGCTAACCATATAAAACCTTTGGTATCCTGTGTAATAGCAAAAATTGTACTTTGGGATAAGCCGTCTTCAACAGTAAGATGATCGAATGAATAATTATAAATTTGATTATAAGCCGGTGAACCGCAAAACACTAACAATAGAACAAACATTATCAGTGCTCTTAGTGCCGGTAATAATTTTTTATCTCCTGTAATCAAAATTTATCTGTTTGAGAAAATGAATAAACGTTGGGTAAAAATAATAAAAGAACAACGTAAAACTTAAATAAAATTGTATAAATGTGAATTTAAACGCTCTTTACCTCTTTTTAAAAGGATGCTCTCACCATATTTAAGATCATATTTATACTTTATTATTGAATACCGTAAAGTTTAAAAACCAACCCATAATCATTTCTGTCATGCGGAAAAAATAATTTGTATTAATTCGGTCGCATGGAACGCGCAAAGATATTTCCAAGGGTGTTTGTGCTTAAAAACATGCCCGGTTCATCTATGCCAAATCAGATCATCCAATTGATTGTTATTCCTCTTTTTTATACCATGAGGCATACATCGGATAGGCATTTGCAATCCGGAGGACCTGACCTTCAAAAAACAGGGGATCCAGTTTCTTGATCTTTTTGGCCGGCACACCTGCATACAGATGGCCCGATTCGACAATCGTGCCTTCAAGAACTACTGCACCGGCCGCAATCATACAATTGCTGTTTATTACGGCTCCATCCATAATTATCGCGCCCATACCGACTAAAACATTGTCATGAATAGTGCAGCCATGAATAATCGCATTGTGTGCAATCGAAACATTGTTGCCGATCGTTACCGGCCATTTTTGATAAGTACAGTGTATGATGGCACCGTCCTGGATGTTGACCTTATTGCCCATCCGTATTGAATGAACATCACCGCGGACAACGGCATTGAACCAGATGCTGCAGTTGTCGCCCATGACCACATCGCCAACCACCGTTGCATTATCAGCCAGAAAGCAATCCTTTCCAAATTGGGGGGTAAGTCCGTTTATTGTTTTTATGAGTGCCATTAAAAACGGGATTATGTTGATAGTTTATTTTATGTTGCCAATCGAACGGGGATAATTCAGGGAAAAATGAAGGCCCCTGCTTTCTTTGCGTTCGATTGCCTGCATGATGATGAGGTAAGATACATTGATCAAATTCCGAAGTTCACAGATCTTCACCGAAAGGATGCTCTTCTTGAATAAAGCTTCAGTTTCCATATAAAGTAATTCGCTCCGGTCAAATGCTCTTTGCAGGCGCAGATTCGAACGAACTATCCCTACATAGTTTGTCATGATAGATTGAAGTTCTTTCAGGCTTTGGGTGATCAGGATCATCTCTTCGTTGAAAACCATTCCTTCGGCATTCCAGTCCGGAATTGCTTCACAATATTCGATGTCTTTTACTTTGTTGACTGCATCATTTGCGGCACGATGCGAGAATACCAGTGCTTCAAGCAATGAATTAGAAGCGAGTCTGTTAGCTCCGTGCAGGCCGGTCGAGGAACATTCTCCGCTGGCATACAAGTTATTGATTGAGCTGCGACCATACTCATCTACTTTGATTCCGCCACAGGTATAGTGCGCTGCAGGAACTACCGGAATCATATCTTTGCGAATGTCAATTCCGATTCCCAAACAATGGGCAAATATGGTCGGGAAATGATATACCAAATCATCTTTATCAAG
>JAUZOX010000770.1 GCA_030706265.1 Bacteroidota bacterium
CCATTGCCTGAACTGTCGACCGGTAATCCCTTGCGGTACGAAAAGCTGTTTATTTCGACAGCAAGTTTTTTACGTCCGGCTTGTCTTATGAGTGGGGATGCAATGATGCCTTTCAATACATTGCTCAAAGCTGGGAACTGATCTTCAATCGGATGATTTTCCATTAACCATTCCAGGTTTTGTAAGGCATAGGGTACACTCAGCAGAAAATGTTCCTTTTTCTCGTAGAACCCCCTGAAGCCGTATGCCCCCATTGCCTGCATGATCCTGATGTATACAAATGAATAGAATTCATTGCAAAACTTCTCTTCATCGACACTCTTGTATTGCTGCAGGCAGGTGATATAAAAAGCAAGCAGTTGCTCACGGATATCGACCGGTAAATCTGCTTTGGCATCGTAAAGCAAGGATGCCAGATCATATTGCAAGGCACCTCGCCGTCCCCCCTGGAAGTCGATAAACCAATTGCCTCCCTCGGAAAGCATGATGTTTCGGCTTTGGAAATCGCGGTACATGAAGTATTCATGTCCGGCACTCAGCAGATAGTCTTTAAAACGGCTGAAATCGTCTTCCAGGTCTTGTTCGTCAAAAGGAATTTGAGCAAGCTTTAGAAAATAATATTTGAAATAATTGAGATCCCATGACATGCTTTGACGGTCAAAGGCTTCCCTTGGGTAGCACACCGAGAAGTCGAGCCCCTTGGCGCCTTCTATTTGAAAACGGGGTAACATGGCGATTACTTCGCGGTAGATCTGAAGCAAATCATTGGGGAAATCATCATCTTTGCGGGCCGAAACAAGCTGCTGGTAAAGGGTTAAATCACCAAGATCCTGTTGCAGATATATGTTGTTGTCCAGGTCCTCCGCATAGATTTCGGGAACGGGCAGATCCTTGCTTTTAAAATGATGGGCCAGGTATATAAATGCCTTGTTTTCACGCTCATCATTGTTAAAGGATCCGATCGCACTGCGGTTTCCTGCCGTCATCCTATAATAACGGCGATTTGAAGCGGTGACCGGAAGCGCTTTGATCTGTTCGGGTTCGCATCCTGCCCATTTGGTGAACAGGTTAATCAAAATTTTTTCTATTTGCATTGGGGGTACTATTCGTTATCTGATGCAAATATACGGAAAATATCAGGCGTTGCATCTGCCTTAAGAGGGCGCATGCGCTTAAAAGAGTTGACACTGCGTCATTTTTTTAATACAATTGTAATCCCGGATGATGAATAAACAAGCAATTAACCCTTGCGGATAATCTTCTGGTACGAAAGCGTACTCTTGTCTCTTTTATTTTTGGTTTCAGCCGGATATCCTATCGAGAGAATGCATTCAACTTCAAGATAAGCAGGCAGGTCGAGTGTCTTTTTTACGTATTCGCTTGACGACAATTTATCGTCGTGCATCCTTCCCCTTAATTGTAACCAGCACGAGCCTAATCCCATATCGTGAGCAGCCAGCTGGATGATAATGGCTGCTATCGAACAATCTTCAACCCAGACATCGCTCTCCTGCGGGTTTCCGCAAACCACGATTGCCAGCTGTGCATGTGAAAGCATGGCGGCACCCGGTTTGGAAACACTGAGCTGTTTTAAGGCATCCTTGTCGGTTAC
>JAUZOX010000771.1 GCA_030706265.1 Bacteroidota bacterium
CCCTGAATGTCTTTCGATATGGCATCTGCACAAGATAAAGCAGGCGTGACGACGGCTCCCGGGGTGATTGGCTTTGCAATCAGGGGATCGACTCCGCATTGGATAAAGTTGACCTCCCAGAGGCGCAGCCTGGCGTTGTTGAAAGCAGACGAACTCTGAAAGGCATCCGTGATGACAATCCTGACATATTGGGCATCCACAAAACCATTAAAGTCTATCGTGTTTTCGTTGGAACCCGGAGCATACGGTAAAGTCCCCGGCAAGGTGACCTGGGTGAAAGTCAAATTATCCTGGCTGACAAATACCTGGTAGGCATGAGGTGAATAGAGTCCGCTGTTTGAATATACTTTGATTCCAGACAGGTGACGGATTATTCCAAAATCAAAGGTATAAACCCACGGACCGGGTGTATTGATGTCTTCACAGGTCGTTTTATCACCATCACACATTTTGGAAGGTGCTATTCCCCCGCTCACCGATGCCAGTGTCCACCGGGCAATCCATGATTTATCCTGAGAGCAGGGTTGCGGAGATATGCTTTGCGGGCGGCTTCTTATGGGGATCAGCAAACATAGTAGAAAAAGAAACCGTAATATGAGGTTATATTCAAAACGGATTTTCACGGTGTAAATTACCTTCATTTTTAATCGGGTTGTGTCAAATGAGATAACAAGATTTATAACATATTGATATTAAGCTAAATGTATCATATAGTAAAGCCAGTAAATTTTCTCCTAAAGTAAAAAGGATGATTTACAATAGCAACAATCAAATTGAATAACATGGATTTAGAGTGGATATTTCTGAATAATTCAAGACAGCGAAGCAACTATTCCCCAAAGGGTTTGTTTATATTTGCCAAAATTCTGGTGTTGAAATTAACAACCGGTTCCTTGTTTTGATCTGTAACTACCTGTATTAACTTGTAAATAAATCGATTACTTAATATTGAAAAAAGACATGAGCAATTCCATTCTTGATATAAAAGTTGCCCTTAAGATCCAAAAACCATTGCATGAAGTTTTTGAAGCTATCGTAGATCCTTCAAAGATGTCGAATTATTTTATTAAGAAAAGTAGCGGAAGAATTGAAGAAGGCAAGACTTTGATCTGGAGCTTTCCCGAGTTTGATCTTGAATTTCCTGTTCGGATCGACAAAGTGGATCGGGATAGCTACATCTCCTTTTTTTGGGACGGACCGGATAAGACTGAGACCCGGGTCGAAATCACTTTATCTTTGAAAGAGGACGATTCTACCTTTGTCACGATCACGGAGAAGAGTAAACCCAATAACGAAGCCGGTATCGAATGGCTTAAAGGAAATACCATGGGGTGGGCCAACTTCCTGGCTTGTTTAAAAGCATACCTGGAATATGGCATCAACCTGCGGAAAGGGGCTTTCGATATTTCCCAAATGCCCGAAACAAAGTAAAGCCGCTGTTTCTTTGAAAGTTTTTCATAGCCCTCTTTTGTCTCTCTCCGGTGCCGGATCATAGAAAACCATTTACAAGCATTATTTTAGAGATGCAAGGATTAAAACTTTAAGTTTTTTTTGACATGGTTGATTTTATTTCAGAATTTTGGAACAGGAAACAGAAAGAACCATTGATA
>JAUZOX010000772.1 GCA_030706265.1 Bacteroidota bacterium
AGGGCTCGGCAAAAGTGAGGAGTATAAACTACTTCCATTTTTATTATTCATAGTGATATAAATTATGCTATATAAATATTTGACTGAAAATATTAATAAATGTAAAGTTAAAACTCCGGAAATAGTTCAAAATTCTTAAAATAAAATCACGATTAAACAGGAAAAAATAAATATGGAGTCACTCTCTTTCAGTTTTACACCTATGTTGTATTATTGATTTTGCACAACATCACTGCAACAAGGAAATAAATAAGGGCGTAAAATTTGCTGGAAGTAAAGGGCTCAGGCAAAAAGTACCATTTGTGAGGCAAGGTACAACCGGGACTAGGATTTCTTTGATGAGTTTTATTTTGGTTTGGTAAGCCTTTATACACATTTTGCCGGACAGCCCAAAAACCCTGAAACAACCCAAATACCCAGCTGATAATATCATAGGAAAAAG
Organism: Bacteroidota bacterium; assembly: GCA_030706265.1. Lineage (GTDB taxonomy): Bacteria > Bacteroidota > Bacteroidia > Bacteroidales > Cfx3-03 > Cfx3-03. The sequence goes on from JAUZOX010000772.1 coordinate 443, forward strand.
AAGATACAACCGGTATATGCAGGTTATAAAAAATTGAGGAGTTTCGCACCTCCTTCAGATACCCTTCATCCGGGGAGTTTTCCCAAAGGGCCCCTGAAGGGTTCTTTCTTATACGGCTTTTTTTAAATATAAATCAATGATTGATTATCACCGAATTATGCCACAAAATGAGTGTATTTGACTTTTAGCAGGATAACGGTGAAACAAAATATGCATTGGGGGAGCATGGCGGTTTTTCCATTGCTCTTTCGTATATAAAGAATTTGCAAAAAATAACGAATAGATCTCCTAATCCGTTTTACACTAAGCAATCACAAACTGTTTGTTTTTAAGAGTGCTTCAACGATTTAATTATTCGACACCTTTTCATCAAGCGACTGAAAGCCTTTGCCCAGAATTTCGCTGGCATCTATAACCGTCATGAATGCCTGATCGTCGACCTGATGCACAATTTCCATCAAATGAGTCAATTCTCTTCTGGCGACTACCGTGAAAATCACTTTTTTATCAGCCCCGTTATACATTCCACTTCCATGCAAATAGGTCCCCCCACGGCCAATTTCATCCAGTAATTTTTCGCGGATAACACCATGTTTATCGGAAATGATAAAGACCGACTTATCGTCTGAAAAACCTGTCAGAACAAAATCGATTGCTTTTCCCATGATAAAGATGACCAGCCATGAATAGAGCGGAATTTCCAAATCTCTGAATGCTGCAAAGCCAATGAGTACGATGACACCATCCACTATGACCTGGGCCCTTGACAAAGGAATATGCATGTGTTTGCTCATCAGCTGGGCAATCACATCCGAACCCCCCACCGTCGATTTTGTCTTAAACACCATCCCTACTCCCAGGCCAAGCAATGCCCCTCCGTAAATGGATGAAAGAAGCGCGTTGTGCACAATCTGCGTGTCTCCGTTTAAATCCGTGAGAATACCGGTAAAGAAAGAGGTCAGGATGACGCCCCAAAAAGTACGAAAGAAAAATTTCCAGCCAAAGTTCATTACACCTATGGCTACCAAGGGGATACTTAAAACAAACGCGAGCGCTCCGGTATTAAAGCCAAACATATGATGCAACACAATTGAAACACCGTATACTCCACCCGGAACGATTTTATAAGGTGAAATAAAATACACATAGGCGACAGCCAT
>JAUZOX010000773.1 GCA_030706265.1 Bacteroidota bacterium
AAGGAAGTATGCGAACCATACATACCTTATGAAGCTTGTAGAAGCTGCAATTATCGAAACAGGACTTCCAATCTGTCTCCACCTTGACCATGGTGATACTTTCGAACTCTGTAAATCATGTATTGACGGCGGATTTTCATCCGTTATGATAGATGGTTCACATCACTCATTTGAAGACAATATCAAATTGACAAAGCAGGTTGTTGAATACGCACATGCCAAGGGTGTAGTTGTTGAAGGTGAATTGGGAAGACTTGCAGGTATCGAAGATGCTGTAAACGTATCAGCTGCTGATGCTTCCTATACAGATCCGGCTCAGGTTGAAGAATTCGTTACAAAGACCGGAGTTGACTCACTTGCTATAGCTATCGGAACAAGCCACGGTGCATACAAATTTAAGCCGGGACAAAATCCGCAGCTCAGATTTGATATATTGGAAAAGGTTGAACAGAGACTTCCAAACTTCCCGATAGTTCTTCACGGGGCTTCATCAGTTATTCCAAAGTATGTTGAAATGATAAACAGCAACGGCGGAAAAATGCCTGATGCTATAGGTATTCCGGAAGATATGCTCAGAAAAGCTGCTTCAATGGCAGTTTGCAAGATCAACATCGACTCTGACTTAAGACTTGCTATGACCGGTTCAATAAGAAAGTACTTTGCTGAGAACCCAAGCCACTTCGACCCAAGACAATATCTCTCACCGGCAAGGGCTGCTATAAAGGAACTTGTTAAGAACAAGTTGGTTAACGTTCTCGGATGTGACGGAAAGGCGTAAGCGAATTAAAGGTTGTAATTTTACATTTACAAATAATAAGAAGAACAGAGGTTTAGGCCTTTGTTCTTTTTTTTGTTCAAACAGCCCGGAAGAATGAATCACAGTTGTTGTTGCTGAAAAATGGTTTGTTGAATAAAGAATGGGATTATAGCCAATAATAACTTTCGAGGTGCTTTGTATGGCAAAAAAAGTGGGTATCCCCAGAAGTTTATTTTATTATCAATACTATCCATTGTGGAAGACCTTCATGGAGGAACTGGGCGCAGAACTTGTCCTATCCGATTATACATCCAAGAGCATTACCGATGAAGGAGTAAAGCTTTCGGTTGATGAAGCATGCCTTCCGGTAAAAATATTTCATGGTCATGTGAATGATTTGAAGGATAAAGTTGACTATATGTTTATACCGCGTTTCACCAGCGTATCCAAGGATGAATATATATGCCCGAAGTTCGGAGGCCTTCCTGACATGATAAGACATTCGATACCGGACTTGCCGCAGATTATTGATGCAGAGGTCAATCTCAGGAAATCAAAAAAGAATGCACTTAAAACTGCGTTTGAAGTAGGCAATTATTTTACCGGTGATAAAAAAAAGATAAAAAAAGCATACGGTATAGCGCTAAAAAGCTACCGCAATTTTAGAAAAAAGGTTGAAGCCGGAGCGCTTCCCAGCGATTTGCTCGGTAATCGGAAAACAGTACTGAAAAAACATGGCGACGGTATGCTCAATATTGCAGTGATAGGTCATGTCTACAATCTGTATGACAACTACGTTAATATGGACCTTATATTCAAACTTAACAGCAATGGTGCAAATGTAA
>JAUZOX010000774.1 GCA_030706265.1 Bacteroidota bacterium
GAGACGGATCTCATCGGTGTCCATATTATTCAGCATTTCCATCAGGAACTTTGAATTAAACCCGATTTCAATATCATCGCCTTCATAATTGCAATTGAGCCGTTCCTTGGCTTCATTGGAGTAATCGATGTCTTCGGCTGAAAGGATCAGTTCCTGGCCATTCAGTTTAAGCCTGATCTGATGGGTGCTTTGATTGGCAAAAATAGAAACACGCCTGATTGAACTCAGGAAGGGTGTGCGTTCTATATATAATTTGTTTGGGTTAACAGCCGGAATGACCGCTTCATAGTTGGGATATTTGCCATCAATCAAGCGGCAGATCAACTTAAAATTGCGGAAGAAGAACAAGGCATTCTTCGGGTTGTATTCGATGCGAACCTGGGTTGCATCACCTGTCAACAGGCTCTTGAGCATGTTGAGGGGTTTCTTGGGAAGCACAAAGCTTGCTGAAGATTCAGACATGACGTCCGTACGGCGATAGCGCACCAGTTTGTGGGCATCGGTAGCCACAAAGGTAATAGAGTCGGGTTCCAGTTCACAGAGCACCCCGGCCATGACAGGTCTTAATTCATCGTTACCGGTTGCAAAGATGGTCTTTGAGATTGCATTCGACAAAACAGCCGATTCCAATGAGATCGATGTCGTATCCTCAAGTTCAGGAGTCTTTGGATATTCGTCGCCCTTATGGCCTGTAAGCTTATATTTACCTTCACCTGCTGAGATTTCAACCAGCAGGGTTTCATCATCGATATGAAAAATAATGGGGATATCTGAAAAGGTCTTCAGGGTTTCCAATAATATTTTTGCAGGAATAGCGACTTGTCCATACTCTTCTGATTTGATCAGTTCGAGTTCAACAGTCATGGTAGTTTCGAGATCGGAAGAAGTTACTTTGAGCAAGTTTTCTTCGATATCAAATAAAAAGTCATCGAGAATAGGCAACGTATTATTGGAACTGAGCACGCCACTTATCGATTGAAGACCTTTAAGCAATGCTGTACTATTTATAATAAATCTCATATGTGAAGAATTTTCCTGATTTTTTATCGTGTAAAGTTATAAAATCTTGTTCAAATTTGAAATTATTTTTTGTGCAACCTAAACTTAGATTCCTCCCCATGCAACAGCCGGTGAATATTTTTCCGGTGGGTCAAGGGGACAAAGATTCCGATGAGTATGGACAAGAGAATTAAACTAACGTGTTCTTCCTTGAATATTACGATGACTAAAATGGGCAAAAGAATAGAACTGGTAATCGAACCTACAGAGACGTAACCGGTAACAATCAACATAATAATAAACCATACCAGGATGAAAGGAAAAACAACCGGATAAAGTCCGAGAATAACTCCGACCAGGGATGCCACTCCTTTTCCGCCCCTGAAATGAGCAAAGACCGGGAAGACATGGCCTACAACTGCAATGGCCCCCAACCCTATCTGATAATTGACCAGCTGATTGGCAGAATAAAAATCGGGAACAAAGACATTGCCCAAATAGACGGCAAGCCAAGCCTTAAAGACATCGAAAAGCAAAACCGGAAGCCCGGCCCAGGGTCCTAACACCCTTATTACATTGGTAGCACCGGCATTGCCA
>JAUZOX010000775.1 GCA_030706265.1 Bacteroidota bacterium
GTAGGACATGCAATTGTGCATTGGCCACAGTTGATACAGCTCGAAAGGTTTACCGGCTTATCGAAGGTAGTACCTATGACCATTTTACTGCCCCGCTTGATAAATTCAAGGGCTGAAACCGTCATTTGTTCTTCACAAACACGTACACACCTGCCACATAAGATGCACTTCGATTGATCTTTTACTATAGAAGAGCTGGCCTGATCGATTTTATATTTATTTCTTTTTCCTGAAAAACGACGTTCCCGAATACCCAATTCTTCAGCAAAACTCTGTAATTCACAATTGCCATTGCGTATACAATACAAACAGTCGTCCGGGTGATTTGCCAACAAGAGTTCAACTATCGTTTTACGGGCCAAAATCACTCTTGGGGAATGCGTCTTTATTTTCATAAATTCTTCAACCGGATGCGAACAGGAAGGAATCAGATCATCGTGACCTTCGACTTCAACCACACACATTCGACATGCACCGGTCGGTGAGAATTCCTCCATATAGCAAAGTGTTGGGACTTTGATGCCATTGCGACTCAAGGCCTGAAAGATACTCTCACCCCTTTTTGCCTTAATAATTTTGTTATTGACTTCAATATCAAAAATCATTGCTTGTAATTTAACTTCATGAAACCGAAACAGCCACAAACTTACAGGTATCAAAACAAATTCCACAACCAATGCACTTATCGGCAATAATGAAATGGGGTTGCCGGGGAGATCCAACAATGGCATTTTCCGGACACTTCTTATAACACGCCGTACATCCTGTGCATTTCTCAATATCGATCGTAAAGATCCTCAACTCACGGCAAACACCGGCACGGCATTTCCGATCAAAGATATGTTCTTCGTATTCATCCCTGAACCAACGCAAAGTGCTGAGAACAGGATTGGGAGCGGTCCTGCCAAGACCGCAAAGTGAGGTGTCGCGTATAACCCCCGCCAGATTTTCTAACTGTATGACACCCTTAAACCTTTCAAGCGTTTCGTGTCCTTTTTCTTCACCGGGTTTCATGGTGATGTGCTTTAAAATCTCAAGGATCCGCTTGGTTCCTTCACGACAAGGGATGCATTTGCCACAACTTTCTTTCTGTAAAAAGTCGGTAAAAAACTTTGCAACATCAATCATACAGGTATCCTCATCCATGACCACCACACCGCCCGAGCCCATCATGAGTCCGTTTTGTTGAAGTTCATCATAGTCCACATGAATGTCGAGGAGTGATTCCGGCATACAACTTCCAGAGGGTCCTCCGATCTGTAAAGCCTTAAATTTTTTGGCTTTTTTAATTCCGCCACCAATTGTAAAGACCAGATCACGCAATGTCGTGCCCATGTTTACTTCAGCAAGACCCGTGTTCCTTATCTTTCCGGATATAGCAAATACTTTGGTTCCTTTGCTTTTGGGGGTTCCAATGGATGCAAACCACTGAGGTCCGTTTTCAATAATGGCAGGGATATTGGCAAGGGTTTCAACATTATTGACCACTGTTGGCTTTTCAAATAATCCATGTTCAGCCGGAAATGGAGGTTTATTACGGGGCATGCCACGTCGTCCTTCCAAACTTGCTATGAGAGCGGTCTCCTCACCA
>JAUZOX010000776.1 GCA_030706265.1 Bacteroidota bacterium
CAGTTATACCTCAACGATGAAGTCAGTTCCGTGATCAGTTTCGTCAAAGAACTGCGTGGTTTCGAGCGCATTCATCTTAATCCGGATGAAACAAAGACGGTCAACTTCACTTTAGGTCCCAGAGAGCTTGAAATGCTTGACCGGAATATGAAATGGATCGTTGAACCGGGTTGGTTCAATGTAATGGTCGGCAGCTCATCCGAAGACATCAGGCAACAAGGCCGTTTCGAGATTACCTCCACAGATCAAACCAGCAAGCCTTATGTCTCAACCAAATCAAAAGGTGCAACGATGGATACACCCTAAGACGCTGTCGAAGGGATATTTCATTAAAAATGAAAAAAGATGAAACAAGCATGCATGCGAGTTCCATACGACCTATTTAATCAAATTATTTCCGTATGAAAAAAATACAATATCTCAATAATATTGCCTTAAGTGCAATTTTCTTCGTTGTTCTTTTTATGGGTGCAACAACGGTTGAGGCACAGGTTACAGAAGCAGCCAAACCGACTGTCAGCGCCGACTCGGCTGCAAAGGTCGTAAAACCGCGCAGGGGAACATCACAGGGATTGCCCGATGCCAGACTGAATTATGCACCTGGAAAACCGGTTAAATATTGGTCGATTGCTACAGCCGAAAGCGTGATGGCCCGTTATCCGGATTATCGGGAAGCCTATTGGAAACCATGGTCTTATGTTCAGGGATACATGTTCTACGGATTCGAAATGCTGTACAAGTATACTGGCGACAAGAAGTATCTCGATTTTATCAAGAAATACATCGACAACTTCGTAGATGAACAAGGCAACTATCATGGAGATAAGTTGGCTAATCTCGACAACATCATGACCGGAAGCAGCATCGTGGATCTTTACGGTTACACCCACGATGAACGTTATAAGAAAGCAGCCCAACAGTTCAGAAGCGTATTCGACACCTATCCCAGAAGTGCCGACGGTCAGTTCTGGCATGGCAATTCAACGCCCAACATGTGGATCGATGGCGTCTTCATGGGACAAATGTTCCTGATCCGTTACGGAAAGATTATTGGCGACACCAAATATTGCTATGACGAAGCTGCAAAACAGATCACGGTCTGTGCAAAGCATCTTCAAAAAGGAGAGTCGGGATTGTATCTTCATGCATGGACCGAGAAACCCGAAAAGACGAATTGGGCGGATCCTCAAACAGGACGCTCTTCTGAAGTATGGAGCGAAGGAATGGGATGGTTTGCATTGGTTACGGCCGAATTGCTTGCCGAACTGCCCAAAGATCATCCCAAATATGCTGAGGTCCTTGACATATACACCCGCCTGGCTGCAGGGCTGAAACGGACACAGGATCCCAAGACAGGGGGATGGTTCATGATCGTAGACAAAGGCGATCAACCCGGAAACTGGATCGACCCATCGGGAACCGGCATGTTTACCTATTTCATTCAACGTGGCATCGACCTGGGTTTGATCAAAAAAAGCGAATATGGTCAGGTTGTGGCCAAAGGTTATAAAAGCCTGATCTCATTCGGCCAAATCAATGATCACGGATTGGTTGATGTCATTGGCGGTGGTGATGGAATCTCTATCAAGA
>JAUZOX010000777.1 GCA_030706265.1 Bacteroidota bacterium
AGGCCAGGCTCACCTTCACCACCTGGAAGACCCTCTACCAGGATCTCTTTGTCAAGTATATGGATGGAAACATCAAGAAGGTGGTACCCGGTAAACGCGATCCCGATGTCGCACAACCCGGATATGGCGATTACTGGAACCGCCAGATCGTAAGGGAATCCGGTGACAAGCTGCTCGTACCCGCTCCGGCTGGGAAATAAAAACTTATTACCTGAACATCCAAAAAGAGACTGTTATAACTTGACAGTCTCTTTTTGCGTTTTTATAAATTTCGGATTGCATTCTTTAAAGAGCTAATATTTTTCTTGTCAACATTCCGTTCTTCACGAGCACATGGAGCAAATAAAATCCGGAATTAGGTAATTTGAAATCTAATTTTCCATTAACAAATTCACCTGAAAAAACTTGTTTTCCGACAAGATCAAAAATATAAGCACGTCCTGAATCTATTTGATGAGGCATAGATATCTTCACATGTCTGTCTGCACAGGAAATATTCAGGTCTTCTATGTTTTCTTTCTTGGTGATGCCGGTAATAATATCGATGGCAAGCCTAAACCGATCCTTTATGTCACCTGAGTTGGATTTAAATTTGAAAGTGGTTCCATTTAAAATTGGATATTTCACATTCGATAATTTATCTTCGAAGACAAAATTTGAGGTTTTAGCCCATTCATCCGAAATCACAGCTTTAAGGGTGTATTCATTTGCCAGACCGGGCGTAAATTCAAAATTTAATTTTAAGGATGCAGAATCAGGTATACAGTTGGTTGATAATTCACGACCATCCGAAGTTACCTGATAAAAAAGAGGAGTCCCTGGCATTCCTGACAGATATGGGGAATCCTTGCTAATATCGTACCCCGTGGTTGCATCATGATTTACTATGATTCTGGTCTCGGCAAAAGTGTTATCCGTATTGCTTTGGATCATTAATTTCATCTTTTTATCCAATGATGATTCAGTTCGTTTCCAGCCGTCTGCAATCGAATGTAACCGGGCTGATTTGGGAATTGTTATAGCATTACTTGTAGAATTGGCCTTAACAAAAAAGCCATTCATTGCCGGAATAGTTTCCCCTGCTAATAAATCGGTATACGTGCCACCACTGTTTAGTAGCTTGGCAACAAGACTGATTCCGTTTATTCCCCAATCTGTTCCACCCCACTTAAGACCACAAGGATAGGGATTTCCCAATAAATGCCATCCCCGGTCACCCGTAAAACTAAGATTATTGAACTTCAGGTCATTGTTATTGGGCACTCCTGATATGGTGTGGACGGAATTATTGATATACGAAATCAGATAGCCCAGTCCATTTACAAAATAAGTTAAGTCGGGCGTGGTTTTTGGGCTCAACCATTCGTCGCTAATCTCTTTATATATATATAAATCATCGCATACTCCGGGGAGAAACTGGCTATCGATATTGGCGTTGTCAACGGGAGAACTGAAAAAATGCCATCCATCTGTCTCGGTAAAATATTGTATAATGTATCGTTCTATTTTAATGCTGCCATTGCCCGACACGGTTCCATGATTTAAAAATGATGCTGATGCCGCGTGATCATTTGGCGAGTTTGGCAATA
>JAUZOX010000778.1 GCA_030706265.1 Bacteroidota bacterium
AGGATCAATATTTACATCATTGTAGATCCAGATACAACCACCGAAAATCCCAAGCCAAATTATATCGAAAAAGACGACATTGATGCAATTGTAAAGTGGGTTAAGAATGGGGGTGTGCTGATCATGCTGACCAACGATGCACCCAATTGTGAGTTCACCCATACCAACCAACTGGCTGCTAACTTTGGAATGTATTTCAATCACGTGACCCTGCACCCTGTAACGGGTAACCAATATGAAATGGGGGCCTTTACGTCGCTCCCTTCACATCCGTTATTTAACGGAGTTCATAAAATCTATATGAAAGAAGTATCGTCCCTTAAATTATGGGGTCCTGCCAAGGCAGTACTTACAGAAAAAGGAATTAACTACATGGCCGAAGCAAAGGTTGGAAAAGGATATGTGTTAGCAGTGGGCGATCCCTGGATCTACAATGAGTACATGGATCATGACAAGCTCCCCGCCAGTTTTGAAAACCATCAGGCTGCCGAAAACCTGACCAAACTGTTGATGTCGAAAGTTCCGGTCAAAAAATAAGGCCTATCTACCGGAGTCAAAGAAGTTTAAGGAAAAGAGGGTGTCTCATAATTCATTTTGAGACACCCTCTTTTTATTCAACTCCGGCTATTTCTGAAGAAGAAAGAGCGTCTAAAATTAAAGTTGTTTAAAAAAGAAAATGTTTCCTTCCGCTGTAACCTGAACCACAATTGTTTTATTTCCTTTCGACAATTCCACAAAATAATTGTCGGCATCCTCAAATTGAATGCCATACAACATCATATCCGTTTCATTTGCTTCATTATCATTGAAGAAGAGAATCTGGCCTATGGTATAACCCGGGTATTTTTTTAGAAGATTTTTTAAGCCCTTTGCCGGCAGATAATCCTCCGTTTTGATCGAGGTTGTTCCAACCAGTTTCCCATCGGGGTCATAATATGCACTCATTTCGTGGCCGTCCTTTGTAAACGTGGCTTTATCGAAAGTTTCCAGCCTTTCCCATTTCACATCGGGTATTTTTCCAAAATCAGCATTGAAGCTGTTTTTGCTGATCTGTGAAACCGTTTTACCTTCAAGCTTCCTGAGAGCGACCCTTTCCATTTTCTTTTCTTTCCTGATCTCCTTTTTGGGCTCGCCTTTGGTGTCCTGAGCCTGTACCTGCCCTACAGCCAAGGCAAACAGTAATGCAAATGAAAACATTGCAAACTTTTTCATAGCTGTGTTTTTTAAGTGAATACTATGTCCGGAATTTTAAAAAAATTAGTGATCAAACAGTCTAAGATGGAAATTGTTTCAAATAACCAGGGTCTGCTGAGAATCTTAATTTGGATTGGTATATAGCTATTTATGCCTGTTTTGGAACAATAAAGTGCAGGGAATAATGGGAATTACCCAAAAAAAGCGTGCATCTGCACTTTATTGAATACTCCATTTGAACATACTCCCATTGAACTTTGACACATTTATTTGGACATTCTCCAGGTTGTCTTTTTTTAGGGGATATTGGTATATAACCGGTATATAAAGGGTATATAACTTACCCCTGTCTCGTACCAGTCTCGTACGTGTCTCGTACCTGTCTCGTACCTG
>JAUZOX010000779.1 GCA_030706265.1 Bacteroidota bacterium
CCAAAAAAGTTTGAGTCATCGACTTGCCTAATCCATTCAGATCTTTTTTAAGAATACTTTCATAACAGCTGTTTCCGGATTCAGCCAATTCTTTTACGATTTCCGGATCAAGATGTTTGATTATAATCGGATCGTAACCTTCGGGTCTGGGTTCAAGTGGGATCATATGCAAAACGCTTGACAGCCATTCACAAATTTCAGGATCAACACAGGAATCGATCCGGGACGGCCAGAAGCCGCCGTCATAATATAGCCGATTGATGCCGGGAGCCAGTATTCCAATCTGATCCTGAGAACCTGAAATATAACTGGAATAAGGAGGATTTTCCGCACCAAACAGAAGCTGGGCATTGCGAATCATATCTCCTTTTGGCAATTCATTTCCCCATAGCTCAGAGGCTACTTTACGGGAACTGGTTGCCATACCCGATCGGTCGTTAAAATCAATCGTTGGCCATATCTGGGCAACAACAACAGAACCGGGGTAAACTTCAGAGACCCAGGGTTGATCCATCCATCCTCCCGCAATGCAAATACGGTAAGGGAAACGCAGTTCGCGTTTTGTTTCTGAACTCGAACGGGCCGGCAATCCCTTTTCGGGAATACGATCCAATACCACATACTCCACTCCAAGTTCGGCACACAACTGTTCCTTTTCCGGTGTATGACCATCCTGATTTACGACAAAGACATCCGGTTTCAGTTTACGCATATCCTGTTCAAAATCCAGCATACCCATGCCGGAACACACAGCAGCCTCTTGGACATACCGGCATGAACCGACAATAAATCTGCGTTCCTGCTCCGAAAAATAGGGTGCCTTACCTTTTAGCTGCAAAATATTTTTATCCTGTCCCAGAAAGACATATAATTTGCCATAAGCAGCTGCTGTTTTGAAGAAGGCGATATGACCTCCGTGAATCAGGTCGTAACAGCCACTTACCATTACTTTTTTCTCATTCATGCGTAAATATAATTTGTATTAAATCGGTCGCATGGAACTCAGATAAATGATTATCACCTTTTTTGGTGTTTTCAAACATGCTCATTTCATTTTGAAAAAAAGTTATCAGATAGTTCATGCAATAAAAAATGAACCCCCATTACTAAAGACGATTGGGGGTTCAAATATAAATAAACGGAGAATCTTTAACAATTACAACGATGCGTCTTTTCGGCATTATCCGAATTCGCTGCAGCCAACATCTCCCCTTCGATCCAATTATAAGTCTTGGTCAACCCTTCGCGTAATGACATCTTAGGTTCCCATTTCAGTAATTCGAGTATCAGGGTATTGTCACTGTTGCGGCCACGTACTCCTTTGGGAGCATCGAGATCATAATGACGTGTCATTTTGTAACCGGCAATATCTTCCGCTAAATCAGTAAGCTGATTGATCGACACCATTTCAGTGCTGCCCAGATTCAACGGGACCTTAATGTCGCTGTACATGATTTTCAAAATGCCATTGATACAGTCATCGATATACATGAAGCTTCTGGTTTGTGCTCCATCGCCCCAGATGATGATGTCTTTTTTGTTATTATACTTACCGTCAATGACTTTACGGCAAATTGCAGC
>JAUZOX010000078.1 GCA_030706265.1 Bacteroidota bacterium
ATTGTTGGGGTCGAGTTTCACAACTTTGGAAATGATTTCGTGTGCCTTTTCATATTTCTTTGCAAGGAACAATACTTCGGCATATTTGGTCAGGGAAGAAACGGTTTCTTCGGTCAAATCGATGTATTTGGCATACCAGATTGCAGCGTCATCAAATTTATTCATGACATAATAGGCTTCACCCTTTTCACGGATGGCAGGAACAAACTGCGGATTGAGTTCAAGCGCGGCATCTAAGTCTGCCAATGCTGCCGGAGTATTGCGGGCGGCATTATACATTTGACCCAGTAAATAATGGGCCAGAACGTTGTTTTCATCATATGAAAGCGCACGTTGGTATGACAATGAAGCATTCCCATAATCCTTGTTGTTGTAGAGGATTTCACCCCAGTTCAGATAGATATTGGGATCTTTGATATTATTTGCGAGTGCTTTTTTGTAAACGGCATCGATGAATTCGTCTATCGGGTATTTACAAATGGCATAACCTTTAATGATGCTTACCAAGCCATTGGGATACTTTTTCTGGCTGAATTTATAAGCGTTCATAAACGTGGCTTTTGCCTGTGCATCATTTTTCTTGAGGTGCTGTACGATAGCCTGACCCGAAACATTTACAGGATTTTTCGGATCTGCTGCCAAACCGGCATTGAAAGCACTCAGTGCTGAGTCGGCATTTTCAATTTCACTGTAGCAAATCCCAAGATAATACCATGCTTCGGCATTGGTCGGGGCTTGTTTGGTGATGTCTTTAAAGACTACGATTGCGTTATGGAATTGATCCATATCGATCAAATGTAATCCTTTATCCATATTCTGAGCATTAGCATTAGGCAGTATAAAGCATAATGCTGCAATGATCGCCAATAAGGCTTTACGATAGATTGGTTCCCTTTTCATATTTTTTATATTTGATTATAAGCCATCTTTAATTTTTAACAACTCTAACCGGAAATTTTAACAACTCTGACCGGCATGGTAAAGGGCACAATACCAGTTTTTAGTATTATGCGTTGTCCCCTCTGGCTGGCTACAAAGGAGAGAAAACCTGCTGCAAGGCCCATATGAGGATCAGAATTAATCATCCAGACAGAACGTGTGAGCGGATACCGGCCATCATTAATATAAGCCTGAAGAGGGGGGTAGCTATTTCTCTCTTCGGCTACATCTTCCCGGGATATACTCATTACGTTAACCTTTTTTAGAAATGACAATTGGGAGCTATCATTGGGGTCACTTATCCAGCTTACACCAATTAAACCAATTGCATTGGGGTGTTGTTCAACATAATCCAAAACTTCTTTATTATGTTGAAGTGCTGAAAGATTTTTACCAAGCGTACCGGTGTGACAAATAGAATCAACCACGAATCTAATTGTACTCGAATTTTTATTATCAAAAACGGCTTTTAGTTGTCCAAGTTTTGATTTAGAATGAAGCTGTTTCCAACTGGTTATTTGACCGCTCAGGATCCCTTTCAGTTGGTTCATCGTGAGCAACGTATCGGGATTATGTTTATTGGAAATAATGGCAATGCCGTCAAGTGCAATTTTAACTTCTTTTGGAAGGAATTGTTTTGAAGCAAAGTAATTTTTTTCTTTTTGATTCAGCCTGCGTGAGACGATAATCAAACGAACGCTGTCTTTTAGCAAATTATTAAAGGCATCTACTTCCGGTTCATAGATAGACTTAATTTTTGCCTGGGAATAAATACTCTCAAAAACCGGAATCTCAGATTCAATGATTGGTTGAAACGTTTCATCTACCGATATCTGAATGGAGCCGGTAGTCGGAGTGTCACTGTGCCTGTCCTTCTTTTTGGATTCACAGGATGTAAGTACCAAAGCGACAATCAACATGAAGCCTGATAGTCTAAAAATTTTCCGAAAGTGTTTATTAATTTTCATCTTTGACTTTTAGGTTTTTAATAAGGCGATAAGCCCGAAAAATACCGTAAATAATTAACAATCCACTCAAAAGGTAGCGGTTAATAGGTTGCAATATGTCTTTCGATCTTTCACTTAATAAAACTAAAAAGCCTACCCCTATGTAAGCAATCGGCATTATGATGCCTACCAAAGGTAAAGCTTTTTTTAGCCAATAGCCAACCCGGCTGAAGCCTTGCCTCAGCCGGGTTGAATTATTAACATTGTCGTTCACCGAATTCTCCATATATGGATTTTCGTGTTGATATTAGTTCATCTGAAGTTGGAACTTCACAGGAATCTGGAACATAACCGGTACGGCCTGACCATTTTGTCTTCCCGGAATCCAGTTGGGCATTTCCCTTACAACGCGTACAGCTTCTTCGTCGCAACCACCGCCGATACCACGTAAAACTTTTACGTTAGATATTTTACCGGTTTTACTTACGACAAACTGTACAAATACGGTTCCTTGAATCCCAGATTCCTGGGCTAAGGTCGGGTACTGCATTTTATCATGAAGGAATTTCAGCATCGCATCATATCCACCTTGAAATTCAGGATTTTGTTCTACGACCAGAAGAGGTTTTTCTTCTTCTTCAATCACGACTTTTTTCTGAACTTCTGCGATATCGGTACCTCCCTTATCGTTACCCACAACGTCGGCGATAGAAATGTCAACCTTAGCTTCAGTCAACTGATCCTGAGATTTCATTTCTTCTTTTACCTGGTCATCAGGTGCGATAACGGGTGGAGTAAACTTGATAGACGACTTGATTTCTTCAGGTGGTTTCTCAAGCTTCGGAGGTTCTTTCTTGTCTTTTTCCTGCTCAATGTTTGACAAAGCGGTGACTTCGATATTTCTGGTCTTGGCTTTGGGAGCTATGATCGTCAACAAAGTTGGAACCATAAATGCAAGAAAGAAGAAAATGAATGTAGTGATGACGGCAAGACGATGTCTTTTGTCTCTGAACTTACGTAACACGTACGCCCCATACGTATGATTTTTACCTTCAAAGACAACCTCGCACCACTGATCCGTATAAATATTAATTTTCTGAGCCATATTTCAATTTTGTTTAGTGAAACATATCAGATCAAATTCGTGGATTAGTTATCCAGTGGTTTAATCAATTGTTTATGAATGGGAGATAAATCAATGATCGCATATTTGCTCACGTTGCAAATCTGCATTTCATCCAGTACATTGACCAGGTTATCATATTTTGCGTCGTCAGTAGCCGTAATCATAACAATTGCGGCAGCATCGCCTGAACGAATCACCGAAGCACGTTTACGGTACTCTTCGTCGGTCATGCGGGTTCTGTCTTTTTCTTTTTTCAGTTCCTTGATCTGGGCAACAATGGGAGCATTACGGTCAAGTAACATCTTGCGAAGTCCATCCTTTGAGAAGTCGGTTGGAATGACTTCCGGCTTGGGCCCTGTCTTGGGATCAGGCTCACCGAAAAAGTAGAAAACCTTGTTGTGTTTACTCAGAATGATGGTGATAGATTTTGACGCTTTAACCAACGTCTGATCTTTCTTATCGACTTTATCATTTCTGGGCATATTGATCTCCATTGTTTGTGGCTTGATCAGGGTAGTTGCAAGCATAAAAAATGTGATGAGCAAGAACCCTAAGTCCACCATTGGCGTGAGGTCAACGCGGGTCGAAAGCTTTTTGGATCTTGCTTTCTTTGCACCTTTTTGGTGTCCGCCACCTCCAGTATTTAATTCGGCCATTCTTTAAATTTTTTTTAAAGGGTTGATACTTTAGTCTTTGGGAACTTCTTTAAGTCCGGTGATGAGATTGAAACGGACTTGTTTGAGGTCTTGCAATGTTTTCATCACTGTTTTTATAACAGGGAAAGGAGTTTCCTTGTCACCTTTGATTGCGATGACAATTTGTGGATTTTCCATTTTGGCATAATATACCCATTGTCTGAATTCACTGGCTGTAGTGGTATCTGAGGGTATACCTTGTTGGGCATTGGGATTGTCGATCTGTTCCAAAGGAAGATCCAGAAACGCTTTCATTCGGCTCATCGGAACACCGGTGGTAGCCCTGACGCTGTATCTCTTCATTTCGTCCTTTGTGAATGTGATCTTATATGCATCTCCCATCGCCTTTAAAAGATTAATGCGGTGCGTTTGTCCATCGATTCCTAAATATATTTTCCCTGTTTTATCGATCAAAATTGTTTCAATATTGGTTTCAGGTATCTTAAATTCAGAAATCGAAGTAGGTGTTACGACCTTTACAGGCTCTTTAGCAGTAAAATTTGATGTAAGCATAAAGAACGTAAGCAACAAAAACGCCACATCGCACATCGCTGTCATATCGACAATTGTGCTTTTACGAGGTATTTTAACTTTTGGCATTATCGGTTGCTTTAAATATTATTTATGATTAGCTGCATACGACTGAACGATGCTAAAACCTGCTTCGTCGATTGCGTAAGTAAGTTTATCGATTTTACTTGTAAATACGTTATAGAAGATAACTGCTAATACAGAAGTTCCGATACCGAATGCGGTATTTACCAAAGCTTCTGAAATACCAGTTGCCAATGCTACTGAGTCAGGTGCACCTGCGTTAGCCAAAGCTGCGAATGCACGGATCATACCAAGTACGGTACCCAGCAATCCCATCAAGGTAGCCAGAGAAGTAATGGTTGCAAGCACAACCAGATTTTCTTCAAGACTCGGGAGTTCGAGAGAAGTAGCTTCTTCGATTTCTTTCTGCAATGAAGTCAGTTTCTGGTCTTTTACCATTGAATCATCACTTTCGAGAACGCGATATTTCACAACAACTGCACGGATAACGTTTGCTACCGATCCTTTTTGTTTGTCACAAGCTTCGATTGCGCCATCAATGTCATTATTTGCAAGGAAATTCTTGATGTTTTGTACGAAATTACCTACATTGCCTTTACCTGAAGCACGGCTGATTGTTAACTGGCGTTCTATGGTGAAAGTTAGTACTGTAAGTAACAAGGTCATCAAAATAGGAACGATGAATCCCCCCTTGTAAACGATACCGAAATAATCACCAGGTAAGTTGGCATTGTGGTGGTCTCCACCTACGAAGTGTGAGCCATTCCCCATCACAAACAAATAAACACATATGCCTGCGCACAGGGCTAAAGGAATAACCAGACCCGCAAATGCAAACCTTTTTGACTTTTTAGTTTTAGCTGTTTTAGTTGCTTTCATTTTTATTCTGTTTTTGGTTGTTAATTATTCTTTTTTTGTTTTTTGGTTTTTGATTTGATTTATTTTTAGTTGTTAAAATTTTCGACTCATTACAGTTCCTTTGTAGTTCTTACAAATGTAAAAAAATAGTGTAAAATAAATTCTTTAGATTTGATTATGTAATAACACCTTACATGAAATGATACTTAAAAGAACTCACAAAATAATGCTCTTTTATGTTGAATTACATAAAAAGCATTATTATTTTTTCCCCCTCTTCATTCTCCCCCCATAATTTCATTCAATTTGAACGCAAATTTATACCGATTTTAATAAGTTTTCTAAGTCTTTTGTTTTTTTTTTTAGAAAACAACGTTTTTTTTCTCCATGTTTAATTTTATTTTAACTTTTATTATTGCTAATTAAAGTTAAATCAAAATTAAAACATTTTTAATCAGAATGATAACTTAGGCAAATAAATAAACGCTAAATGATTTAAAAATATTGTCAGAAATTGGGCTTAAGTGCATATTCTGCATAGAATTCTTCAATCACCTTTACGGCTTCGGCGGCAGTGTCCACCAGCGTAAAGATATCCATATCCGCAGGATTAATGTTATGCTCTCCGACCATTCGTTCTTTCATCCACTTGAGCAGTCCGCCCCAATAATCCCTTCCAACCATGACAACCGGAAAAGTGATCATTTTATGGGTTTGCATCAGGGTAACGGCTTCAAAGAATTCGTCCAATGTGCCAAACCCTCCGGGCATAACGATATAGCCTTGAGAATATTTCATGAACATCAATTTTCGAACGAAAAAAAAGTCGAAAGTGATTAATTTATCAGGATCTATAAATGCGTTGGGGGTCTGTTCAAAGGGTAATTCTATGTTTAAACCCACCGACTTACCGCCTGCAAAATGGGCAGCTTTGTTGGCTGCTTCCATGATCCCGGGTCCTCCACCGGAGATAATGCCGTATCCTTTTTTAGTGAGCAGATAACCGATTTCTTCTGCCAGCTGGTAATAGTGTGTGCCCGGTTTTGTGCGGGCAGATCCAAACATGGTGACGCATGGACCAATCCGGGTCATCTTCTCAAAACCACCTACTACTTCAGACATGATTTTAAAAACATCCCAGGAATCGTTTGACTTGATCTCACTCCATGATTTCGGAATAAAGGCTTCACGAAGCATTTCCTCGCGGTCTTTCTCCAGGTTTATATTGTCCATTTGCATTGGAAGTTTATTATAGTTGAATTAGATAATATCAAATAATATTCAAACCCAAAATTCTGAAAAAATTTGTCGAAAAACAAGATAATTTAGTCGCTACTCCACTCTTGAAGGTGTAATTTATTAAATATTATAAATTTAGGTTAGTTGGATACTTGATTTTCAATCAATTTTTAAGCTCTTCTTTCAGGTAAATTCCCGTTAAACTTTGTGGGTTCAAGGCAATCTCTTCGGGCGTGCCTTCAGCTATGATCTTTCCACCTCTTTCTCCACCTTCCGGTCCCATGTCGATGATGTAATCCGCGACTTTGATGACTTCCATATTGTGTTCGATCACCAGCACGGTATTTCCCTTTTCTACCAGCTTATTTAAAACATCAAGCAGCACTTTGACATCTTCAAAGTGTAAGCCGGTCGTCGGTTCATCGAGAATATAGAGTGTACTGCCCGTATCTTTTCTGGACAGCTCGGTAGCCAGTTTAACCCTTTGCGCTTCTCCTCCGGATAGCGTGGTAGATTGTTGACCCAGTGTAATGTATCCCAGCCCGACATCCTGAAGTGTCTTGATCTTGTGAAGAATAGACGGAACATTGTCAAAAAACTCCACGGCCTGATCGATCGTGAGGTTTAAAACATCATTGATCGACTTCCCCTTGAAACGAACTTCGAGCGTTTCACGGTTGTACCGTTTGCCGCCACATGTTTCACAAACCACGTCCACCTCCGGTAAAAAGTTCATCTCAATGGACCGTATGCCCGCGCCCCGGCAAGTTTCACAGCGTCCCCCTTTTACATTAAAGGAAAATCTGCCGGGCAGATACCCCCGGATCTTAGCTTCGGGGACCTGGACAAACAATTTCCGGATATCGTCAAATACACCGACATAAGTAGCCGGGTTTGAGCGTGGAGTCCTGCCGATGGGCGATTGATCAATGTCGATGACCTTGTCAATATTTTTGAGCCCTTTCAAGGCTTGATAGGCGAGAGGCTGGTCCTCGGATCGAAAGAAATGACGGTTCAGGGCAGGGAAGAGGGTTTCATTGATTAAGGTTGACTTACCGCTGCCCGACACCCCTGTGATGCACAAAAACAATCCCAATGGAACGCGCAGCGTTACATTTTTCAGATTGTTTCCTGTGGCATTTGTCAATAACAATTCTTTTCCGTTTGACTTACGCCTTACCGATGGAACTTCAATTCGCTTTATGCCATTCAAATACTGGCTTGTAATGCCGCTGCATTTTTTTAAGTTGACCGGAGTACCGGCACCGACTACTTTTCCGCCCAATCTTCCGGCACCGGGCCCGATATCAATAACATAATCTGCGGCCAGTATCATGTCTTTATCGTGTTCGACTACGATAACCGAATTGCCGATATCCCGAAGGTCCTGCAATGCTTTGATCAGTCTGTGATTATCCCTTTGATGCAATCCAATGCTTGGCTCGTCGAGGATATATAAAACGCCTACGAGCTGTGAACCGATCTGAGTCGCCAAACGGATGCGCTGGCTTTCACCACCGGAAAGGCTCCGGGCAGGTCTGTTCAACGTCAGATAATCCAGTCCGACATCCAGCAGAAACTTGATCCTGGTTTTGATTTCCCGGATGATCTCAAGGCCTATGGTCAACTGCCTTTTGTTCAAATCCTGTTCAATGTTATCGAACCATTGCAAAAGATTGATCAGATCCATCTCCGCAAGGTCGGCAATGCTCTTCCCGGCAATCAGGTAATGCAGTGATTCTGTTTTCAGCCGTTGTCCTTTACAATCCGGACAATCAACCTTGTTCATAAAACTACCTGCCCAACGGATAAGGTTCTTCGAGTTGCTTTCGTTACTTTGGTTTTGGATAAAACTGACGATTCCATCAAAGCTAAGGGCATAGTTTGAAGAGATGCCCAGATATTCGTTTTTAACTTTGAAAACTTCGTCTGACCCATACAGGATGATATTGATTGCTTTTTCCGGAATATCGTCGATAGGGGTATCGAGGGTGAAACCATATTTTTCGGCAATTGCTTCAATTTGTTTAAATATCCATACAGGCCGGTATTCACCGATTGGCGCCAATCCTCCCTTACGAATCGATTTTTCGGGATTGGGGATGATTTTATTGTAGTCAATTTCTGTGATTTGTCCCAAACCATTGCACCGGGGACATGCTCCGTAAGGCGAATTAAAGGAAAATGAATTGGGTTCGGGTTCATCATAAGAGATTCCGGACTCAGGATCCATCAACAGTTTGCTCAGGTAGCGGGTTTCATTAGCCTCAGGTTCATAGACCATCAATGCGCCCTTTCCATGTCTCAGAGCAGTCTGTACAGATTCTGTCAATCGTTTTTGATTCTCATGGGCAATTTTGATCTTATCGACGACCAGTTCAATATCATGGATCTTGTAACGGTCAAGGTGCATGCCGAAAGCTATTTCACGGATTTCACCATCAACGCGCACCTTCAGAAAACCTTGCTTCCTCATCCATTCAAAAAGCTCACGGTAATGGCCTTTTCGGCCTTTTACCTGGGGAGCAAGAATGACAATTGTTTTAAGATGATATTGTTCATTGATGAAATCAATGATCTGCTGTTCGTTGTACCGGATCATCGGTTTGCCGGTAATGTATGAATGTGCTTCAGCTGTACGGGCATAAAGCAATCGTAAAAAGTCATACACTTCCGTAATGGTGCCGACGGTTGATCTTGGATTTTTATTGGTCGATTTCTGTTCGATGGAGATTACGGGGCTTAAGCCTGTAATTTTGTCCACATCGGGTCGTTCAAGATTTCCCATAAACTGCCTGGCATACGCAGAAAAGGTTTCGATGTAACGG
>JAUZOX010000780.1 GCA_030706265.1 Bacteroidota bacterium
GGCTGAGTTGGTATCCGTATTAAAGAGGATAAAGCCGTTGGCAGCCAATATTGAAAGCATCGCCCTGATTTGCTCGACCGGTTTTTTCATATAATCTGCCAGGTCTTCCAGCTTAAAGGCATCACTTTTGGTCATTTGGGTGTAGTAATAGACGACATTGATCGGGTTTATCTCATCAATTCCCTGTAGCCGTTCATATTTCTGTTCATTAAATGAGTTGGCCGATTCGAAATAAGCCTTGCTGAGCTTGCTGAGTCCTTTGCTCATTTCAAAGCGGATGTTTTTGTCACCCAGCTTGAAAGTCATGGCCTCCACCTGAATATCGAGCTTATGATAGGTGTCATAAAAAGGGCTGGAAGGAGTTCCTTCTTCGGTTCGCGTAAATGAGACTTCTTTTGGGCCATTCAGGTAGAGCATCTGCACACTCCCATTATAAATGGAATCACTTTCAAAAAAGACAGACACTGCAACCCGTGCCGAAGCGATCCGGTCGGTGCGGATGACAAAGGAGTTGGAGGTGACAGTCGCTAATGGCTTACCTTCGTTTAAAAAGACAAGCTTTGCGTCGTTTTTGTTGGAGCCATTGCCAATGAAACGGCTGCCCTCCAGTAAAAAGCCACCTTCATAATTGATGTTATCGAAGATTTTATCCAGAAACAGTTTCTTGCTGTATGAATCGAACTTTGGGAATAACGCACGGTCGGGCGTAATGGTCGAAGCCTGAACCATTTCTTCAAAACGACCGGGAAGGGGTGCCTTAAAATACTTTTTATCGATAAGCCGGGCTGAATCGGCTTTATAATTTGGAAAGTGAAGGTTGATGGTATAGTCGTCAAGAAGAGTATAAACATCTGACCGGGCAAAACCAGCTCTGTCCCAGTAAACCGTTCCACCCTTGCCTTTCCAGGTATCCGTAGAGGGATAATAACGACCCGATGTTTTATAGATCTGGGTGCTGTCGCGATTTCCCCGACAAACCAGGTCGACAGATTTAAATACGGCATAGGGAACGCTGTCAGTTTCAAAGGCAAAAGCGCCCTGGCGGATTGTCCAGATATTGTTTGAGGACTTGTAGAGGGTATTGTTATCAAACAGCCGGGCTGTAGCATCGATTACCTGAACAAACTGGCGCTGGATTTTTGAATTGGTAACCAGTTGCAGGCCATTCAGCCAGTTGGTGAGACTACGACCCGATTGATTTTTGTTAAGAAAAAGGGAGATGACATTAAACAAGTTGAGAAAATGAGGATCGGGGCGCATACGATTGGCCAACATGGAGTTGGACAGTTTATAGAGCTGTTGCCTGTTGACCGGTAACAGCCTTTTATCGGTCCATACCGAGGTGATGATCGATTCGTATTTGGGAATAGCCTCCTTACTAAAAGAAACAGAAGCGAATTGCACCATTTCGGTGATATACTTCACCGAATCGGGTGTAAAGCTCTTTATTTGCTGTGCCTTTACTCCGGATGAGGAAAAAAGGAACAGCAGCATGAAAAGGCATGCGTAAATAAATGAGTTTCGCTTCATCATGAAATCAATTTATGCACAAACGGATAAATCAACGTGTAAATACA
>JAUZOX010000781.1 GCA_030706265.1 Bacteroidota bacterium
AAGCGTTAGATTGACCATCGGCATGATCATGTCCATGCCATTATCCGGTCCCATCACATCAGCCCTACGGGATAAAAGCATGTAATCCACTCCGAAGCCAAACATGGGCAATCCCATTCGTCGTGATTTTTCCATTTTGGCTTTATAGGATTCCTGTTCGGCAGCATACATCTTCAACATGGGATTATTGGATATAGCACTATCGGTCAAAGCCTTAAGTGTTGTATCATTTTTAAGTGCTGTAAGTGTATCCGGAATGAAGACAGGGCTGGCCAATGGTCTGTTCAGGTATGCGTTGAAACTGGCTACCAACGGTTTGGTTTGGTCGTTCAGGTAGGCAATCGTATTCTCCTGATCTTTAATCTCCATTTGAACTCCCAACACATCAACAATTCCTTTCCCTTTAGGCATTGCGCTTCCACCCGGAGACATGCCACCTGTTGATGGGATTTGATTCGATACTCCCTGTTGTTGGGGAATGTCCATTCCACCCTGTGAACCCATGTTAGTTGCCCCTGAAGATGAAACAGGACCGGATTGATTATCAATTCCTGATGAGCCGGTACTACTGGTTTTAAAACGGATCAACGATAATTTCTCATAGGTCGTTAAATACTTCAGGTTTATTTCTGCCAGAGCCTTTTCTTTTTCCAACCTGTAAATCTGATAATAGATCGAAGTCAAATCAAAAAACAAGCGGTTTCGGGCTTCTAAAAACTCCTGGAAACGAGCTTTTGCCATCTGAGCAGCTTCTGTTTTGCTAATTGTCAGGGTTCCAAACCAGGGAAACATCTGCATCAACTTGATGTCGGCATTCTGATTACCCATCAATTGCTGGTTTGGTTTTAAGAAAACGCCAAAAGTCATTTCAGGATCCGGCAACGAACCAACCTGCTGAATCATTTGAAGTGATGTGAGGTATTGATTATAAGACGCCTTGAGAGCCGGATTGTTTTGAGCCGACCTCATCAGGTAATGAGTCAGACTGTCTTGTGCCTTAAGGTTTTGCGAAAAAGCAAACTTCGATAATGACAACAGAACAATAACCATTAACAGCTTAAATTCTATTTTATAAGGATAGGGAGTCATATTAGTCAATATTTACAGTTTGGGATTTTCTTTCTCTCCGGCGAATAGATCCTTCCCGCCACAAGCATTGAAAAACAGGAACCACAAACATGGTCATGATCTGGATGACCATTCCACCAAATGTCGGTATCGCCATTGGGACCATGATGTCGGACCCTTTTCCCGTCGAAGAAAGCACCGGAAGTAATGCAATGATTGCCACGGCTGCGGTCATCATAGCCGGACGGACCCTTTTTTTACCGGCTTCCACGACTGCTTCACGTACAGCCAGAACAGTGGTTGGTTTTTCCTTTTCAAATACCTGATGAATATATGTCCCCATGATTACCCCATCGTTGGTGGCGATCCCGAACAAGGCAATGAATCCGACCCATACCGCCACACTAAGATTGATCGTGTGCATCTGAAACATGTCGCGCATATTGATACCTCCTAAAGAGAAATTCATAAACCATGGCTGTCCATATAACCAAAGC
>JAUZOX010000782.1 GCA_030706265.1 Bacteroidota bacterium
TTCATTGAGCTTGATCAAATCCGGGGAAGTGGAAAAGAAGGAAGAGTGACCAAAGAAGACGTTTTGGAATACTTAAAAAACAGGACGGCCAAACCCAGCCCGGTTGCTGTTCAGCAGCCTGTAAATGTCCCCTCAGTGGGACAGACTTCAGCACCGCTTCCTGCACCTCAGCCCGCCGCATCTCAGGCTTCACAAGTTAAAGCACCGGCTGTTACCGCTACTACCGGTGACCAGATTGTAGAGATGGATAGGATGCGCAGGATGATTGCCGACCACATGGTCATGTCGACCCATGTTTCACCCCATGTCACCATGTTTCACGAAGTAGATATGACCAAAATAGTAAACTGGCGCAATAAGATGAAAGACATGGTACAAAAACGGGAAGGGGAAAAGCTGACCTACACACCATTTTTCATGGAAGCGGCAGCAAAAGCCCTGAAAGATTTTCCGGGGGTTAATGCATCCGTTGACGGTTATAATATCATCCTCCGTAAACATATCAATATAGGAATGGCTGTTGCAATGCCCAGCGGCAACCTGATCGTCCCCGTCATCAAGGATGCCGACCAGAAAAACTTACTGGGTTTGACTAAGAGTGTTAACGATCTGGCTGAACGTGCACGCACCAACAAGCTCAATCCCGATGACATCCAGGATGGGACATTTACAATCACAAATTTCGGGCAGTTTGGAAGCCTGTCGGGAACCCCGATCATCAACCAACCGCAATCTGCTATCATGGGGCTGGGCACCATCCATAAACAGCCTGTTGTGATTGAAACAACCGAAGGGGATGTGATTGCAATCCGGCAACGGATGATTCTTTCACTGGCTTTTGATCACAGGATCGTAGATGGAGCGCTGGGAGGGAAATTTTTAAAAAGGGTAGCCGAAATCTTAGAGAACTTCGACGAAAATCAGACAATTTAGGCAACGCATCATAAAATTTCCGAGCTTTGCATAACCAAACTTATTTGGGAGTGCAAAGCTCTTTTTTTTAAAATCAAAATTTCGATAATGGAACTTAATCTTACAAAACCGATAGTTTTCCTTGACCTTGAAACTACAGGCATCAACATTGCAACCGACCGTATCGTAGAAATCAGTATGCTGAAAATAATGCCCGATGGGAAACAGGATTTATTCACAAAACGCGTCAATCCAACCATTCCCATTCCACCCGAATCTACCGCAATCCATGGCATAAGCAATGAAGATGTGAAAGATGCTCCGACATTTGCCGAGATGGCTTCGAATTTTGCTCAGTTTATCGGCAATTCAGATTTAGCCGGTTACAATGCCATCAAATTTGATTTTCCACTTCTGGTCGAAGAATTCCTTCGGGTAAATGTAGATTTCGATTTAAAAGGAAGGCGACTTGTTGATGTTCAGAATATCTTCCATAAAATGGAATCCCGGACGCTGAGTGCTGCCTACCGTTTTTATTGTGACAAAGACCTGTTAAACGCCCATAGTGCTGAAGGCGATACGGTTGCCACCTACGAAATTTTAAAATCGCAGCTTGATCGTTATGCAGGTACTGAATTCAAAGACAA
>JAUZOX010000783.1 GCA_030706265.1 Bacteroidota bacterium
ATCCTGTTTTAAAAAACTTTGTATTCATATTGTATAGTGTTTGAGTGAATGAGTGTAGTCGTATGATAAAAACAAATTTAGTGCCAATTTGATACTTGCTTTTTCCGGAGATGTCTTACCAATATATTGTTATACAATGTTTTAAGCAGGTAATAATGACTGCTGCCAGACTTCCGTTGTTGAGCACAGTTTTAAGATTCAAAAAAATGGAAAAAGGTTGCATTGGTTATAAAAATAAGAGCCAAAAAGACGATCAGACTTTTTGGCTCTTACAAAATGGAAACAAAGGTTTATCAATATTACTCCTTTATTTCTTTTATTTTTTTAATGCAATCTTCAATTGCAAGCTTGAATTGTTCACCGCTTTGCATCTTTTTCAAGGTGAGCAATCCGGTTTGCATTTCATCTTCTCCGACCAGGATGACATACGGGATTTGCTTATCATCGGCATATGACATTTGTTTTTTCATCTTTGCCATTTCAGGGTATAATTCAGCGCTTATGCCGGCCTTGCGGATTTCATGGATCAACTTCAAACAATACAGAGATTCTTTTTCACCGAAGTTTACCAGCAGCACCTGTGTACCCGTTAGGGTATCGGCAGGGAAGAGGTTAAGCTCTGTAAGCACGTCATAAATCCTTTCGGCGCCAAAAGAGACCCCCACTCCCGATACTCCCGGCAGACCGAATATTCCGGTGAGATCATCATATCTTCCACCGCCACAGATACTTCCCATCTGCGTGTCGATGGATTTTACTTCAATGATGGCTCCGGTGTAATAATTCAGCCCGCGGGCAAGTGTAAGGTCCAGTTCCAGTTTGATGTTCAATCCGCTTGCCTCTGCAAGATTCAGGACCGTTTCAATTTCATCTATCCCCTTGAGTCCCACTTGAGATGCGGCAAGAATTTCTTTTAAGCTGAGGAGCTTTTGCCGGTTATCACCGCCAAGGTGCAGGATGGGTTGCAGCTTCGCAATGGCTTCGCGGGTCAGGCCACGCTCTTCGAGTTCCTGATTGACACTTTCCAGCCCAATCTTATCCAGTTTATCGATGGCAACAGTGATATCGACCAGCCGGTCCGACTCTCCGATAATCTCTGCTATGCCGGCCAGGATCTTCCGGTTGTTTAATTTGATCAGCACATTGATCCCCAGTCGTGTATAGATATCTTCAATGATCTTTAGCAACTCGGTTTCATTCATCAACGAATCCGATCCTATAACGTCAACATCACATTGATAGAATTCACGGTAACGTCCTTTCTGTGGGCGGTCGGCTCTCCAGACCGGTTGAATCTGGTAACGTTTAAAGGGAAAGGCGATTTCATTCCGATGCTGAACCACAAAACGGGCAAATGGAACTGTCAGATCGTAGCGCAATCCCTTTTCAGAGATAAAGGATTGTACTTTGTTGGAATCGGCGGCCATTAAAGTTTCCTTATTGACGTCTTTCAGATAATCGCCTGAGTTCAGGATCTTGAAAAGTAACTTGTCTCCTTCCTCTCCATACTTGCCCATTAACGTTGAGAGGTTTTCCATTGCAGGGGTTTCGATAGGAAG
>JAUZOX010000784.1 GCA_030706265.1 Bacteroidota bacterium
CACATCCCTTCTTCACTATTGCAAATCATCAGGTCTTCAGATCCCAGGTCACGTGTTACACCGTCGAGTGTTATGAACTTGGTTCCCTGTTTCAGCTTCTTTACGATTACCTGATGACCTGTAATCTGGTCAGCATCAAAAGCATGGAGAGGTTGTCCCAATTCCATGAGGATGAAATTAGTGACATCTACGACATTATTGATGGGGCGCAATCCAATTGCTTTCAGATAATTTTGCATCCATTCGGGCGAAGGTCCAATTTTAACACCCTTAATCGTAATTCCGGAATAGCGCGGGCATGCTTCGGCAGACTCAACGCGGACCTGAACCGGCAGGTCATGATTGTCTATCTTGAATGCTTCAACAGAGGGACGGTTGAGTTTTAATTTTTCAATCCCTTCCGTTCGGTTATTTATTGCGGCAGCCAAATCCCGGGCTACTCCATAATGGGAGGTGGCATCGCTGCGGTTTGGGGTCAGGCCTATTTCGTATACTACATCTTCGTAGATTCCAAAATATTCTTTGGCCGGAGTTCCGACTTTTGCCGAAGGATCCAAAACCATGATGCCTGCATGTGAGTCACCAATGCCCAATTCATCTTCAGCGCAAATCATCCCTTCTGAAAGTTCGCCCCTGATTTTCGACTTCTTTATTTCGAAGGATTCATTCCCGTTATAAAGAATTGTGCCGATAGTTGCAACCGGTACCTTTTGTCCGGCGGCAACGTTAGGTGCACCACATACGATATGCAGGTAATCCGGCGTGCCGACGTTTACGGTGGTGATGTGCAGGTGATCAGAATTCGGATGCTCTTCGCAAGTGATCACTTCACCAATGTAGACTCCGTTAAGCCCACCTTTTAATGATTCATAGTTTTCAATACCTTCTACTTCAAGGCCGATATCGGTCAGGATGCGTGATACATGTTCAGGATCTATGTCCAGTTGGAGATATTTTTTTAGCCAGTTATAGGAAATCTTCATGATTCTCACATTATTTCAGATGCATACAAAGATATGCTGATTCCGGGAAAAGAACAAGTCTTTAAGAGATCATTCCCCAGTTGACCGGTTCGTGCCTTCTTTGATAACGCAAATACAACAGGAGTCTGCGATTCTCAGGTTTTTCGAGTAACGGGTCGTTTTCAAGCAATTCCATCACTACATTTCGGGCTACTTTAAGCATATGTTCATCACGGATAATATCGGCTAAATGGAGGTCAACAATTCCACTTTGACGGGTCCCCTGCATGTCACCAGGTCCTCTTAACCGAAGATCAACTTCTGCAATTTCAAAACCATTGTTACTGCGGACCATTGTTTCAATCCTTTTTTTACCATCGGTGGAAAGCTTGATTCCAGTCACCAGAATGCAGTGAGATTGATCGGCACCTCTTCCGACTCGTCCTCTTAACTGATGTAATTGTGATAATCCAAAACGTTCTGCATTTTCTATTGCCATCATGGTTGCATTCGGAACGTCTACTCCAACTTCTATAACAGTTGTGGCGACCATAATGTTTGTTTCCCCTTTTACAAATCGTTGC
>JAUZOX010000785.1 GCA_030706265.1 Bacteroidota bacterium
CCGCTCTTGTCCAGATAATCCAGAATTTTTCCTACGCCCTCGTCAACCGATTCGATGGTAGAGAAGTAGTCCTGAAGATATCTTCTCAGCTTCCAAATGGCCAGATCTTTACCTTGTAATTGCTGTTCCTTGAATAGCTGATTTTTCTTTGAGTAGCCGTTGACCCAGGCGGCCAACTGGGCCGAATTTAATCGCCTCAACCAGCTTTCCGATTTGGCTGTCGGAAAGCCCGGAATGGACGGATCAAATAGCTTCAGGTCCGTATTGGTCATGACCTTGGCAATCTCCATCTTTTGTTCATGCGCGGCACTTCCCCGGGTGGCATAATCATCAAAGAAGTTGGGTGGAACCGGGATATTGATTGAGTCATACCGGTTCAGATACCTGGTGTCGGGCATCCAGTTACGGTGGGGTGCCTTGTGATGGATCATCAAACAGAAAGGCTTGCTCTTGTCTCGCTTATTTTCAAGCCAGTCCAGAGAATAGTCGGTGATCAGGTTCGTGACATAACCCTCCTTCTGCTCTCTTTTGCCATTAGTGATGAAGTCCGGATTGTAATAATCACCTTGTCCTGGCAGGATATTCCAATAATTAAATCCCGTAGGGTTGCTTATCAGATGCCATTTCCCAATGATGGCGGTCTGATAACCCGCTTCCTGAAGTAGCTTTGGAAAGGTCTGCTGTGAACCGTCAAAAGTGGAGCTGTTATCGTAAAATCCATTCAGGTGACTGAATTTCCCGGTCAGCAGGGCAGCCCTTGACGGACCGCAAAGCGAATTGGTGACGAAAGCATTGGTGAACCTGACGCCCTGGTTTGCAATCCGGTCAATGTTGGGAGTACTGTTGAGTGCATGACCGTAACAACTGATTGCCTGTTCACCATGATCGTCGCTCATGATGTAAATGATGTTGGGAGATTGAGGCTTGTGTTGTGCGAATGCGCTGATCGAAAGCACGGTAGAACCGATCAGTATTCCTTTTTGGACAAGATTGTTTTTCATTTTTACAAGATTAGATACCAGATCAAATCAACTGTATTTTATCTGTGATTGTGAACCTGTATATGCCGGTATAATAAGATGATCCAAATTATCGTGCGTATTAAATCTAAAACTTAATATTTCGACACATACTGATTATGCCCTGCAAGGTATTAATAAAAAATTTACCAAACCTTTATTTATTCTTTATTTTTTTGATAAAACCATACTTTGTGCCGATGAATTTTTAAGAAGCACAGGCCATAGTAAATCCGTCTCTATTTTTCAGGAAACTGAAAATAGAAAATCAAAAAAATATAACTTTGACCCACTAAACTCAAACAACCGAGACCATGACAGCTAAGGGAAAATTTTCAGTCAGCTTAATTCTGATTTTCATTTTGTGTTCATTTTCAGTTCCGAAGAAAACTAAATTGAATATTGTCTTCATTGGCGACAGCATTACTTTTGGTTCCGGACTGAGTATGCCGGTTTCATCGGCTCCTCCTGTTCATGCCTCTTCTTACCTTTTGCAGCAAGCCCGGTACCGTGACGTGGAATTTTCA
>JAUZOX010000786.1 GCA_030706265.1 Bacteroidota bacterium
CCCGAGCCAAATGCACTGAATGATTTAAGTTGTGTTCCAGTATTGAATTGAGCAAATATTGAGATTATCGGATGTTGCATTATTTTATAAACAGGTTAATTATTCCACAGGTTTTCCGGATAGATTCCTTCTTTTATCAGTTCTTTGATTTTTGCTACGACCAGATCTCTATCTTCGCGATAAGTTACACCAAACCAGCGTGCACTGGAATGTAATAAGATCACATTGGTTTCTTTTGTCTCTATCAGGTTGTTTACAACCGAGGGAATAAAAAATTCGGCTTTGGGATTCTGAATATTTTCTTTCAAAAAGCCGGTAAACCTTTCAGAGAGTTGTTTAAAAATCAAAGGAGTAAATCCCCAAAAATTCATTGAGACCACCGTCTTGGGCGGGAGAAATACCAAATCACCCGACTCGTCCTTATAGGCTATTCCATTGTGTGACCGTTCAATCTGCGTGCGTTCTGTCACCGAGACCAGGTAATTGTCTTGGTTTGCAAGACAAACGCCCCTCGAAACCGAACCAAAATCCGAAAGCGTATTGGCAACATCGTAACCCACCATGGAATATAGATTCTCCTGACCGGTTTTCAGGGTAGCAAAAAAATCGGCTAACACCTTAAATGCATCCGCGCCGTAAAAGTCATCTGCGTTGATGACGCCAAACGGTTCGTTGATCTTTTTGGCAGCCATCAGGATAGCATGTCCGGTTCCCCAGGGTTTCACCCTGTCAAGCGGAAGTTCGAATCCATCAGGGAGATATTCCAGTTCCTGCAGGCAATAATCAACTTCTATCTTACCGGATAACTTTGAGATGATCACTTCTTTAAAGTCTTCTTCAATGTCTTTCCTGATCACAAATACGACTTTTCCAAATCCGGCTCTGATGGCATCAAAAATGGAATAATCAATGATCGTCTCGCCATAAGGTCCGAGTTTATCCAATTGTTTCAATCCTCCATACCTGCTTCCCAGACCGGCAGCCAGTATCAATAAAGTGGGCTTCATTATATTATAATTTTTATATGAGCAATCATCGTTAACGCCTGATCTTGTGACCGGCAACGGCATAATAAAGAATGAACAAATAGATGGGGACCATGATCCACAACGCATTCTGGAATCCGATATTCTGTCCCATTCTGACATATGTAGGCGGAATCAGTGCCCCACCAGCGATACCCATTATCAATAATGCGGAGGCGAGTTTCGTAAATTTGCCAACCCCGTTCAAAGCCAGTGGCCACAGTGCAGGCCACATCATCGCATTGGCAAAACCCAGTAAGGTAACAAAAAACAAGGCATTGGGTATGAGCGGAATATTAAAACCGGGCAAATGATTGATCCAGCCGAATAAAGTCGCAAATATCTGATTATCTGCTGTTGAAGACATACTAGCCCCGACTGCAAAAATGGCGCCCAGGATAGAAGAAATTACCAGGGCTCTGGATTGTTTCAGATATCTTGGAATCAAGATAATTCCAAGAATATACCCCAACACCATGAATGCCATGGTATAGGATGTAAGCCGGGGGGCATAATCCAG
>JAUZOX010000787.1 GCA_030706265.1 Bacteroidota bacterium
AAGGCCAAAGAGATGGCTTCAAAGCTTCCGGTTGTCCCCAAGAGTCCTTCAAATCACTATGCCAACTACCTGAAAGCTTGTAAGGGTGAAGAAAAGACCCGTTCTCCTTTCGAAATAGCCGGTCCGTTGAGTCAGGTGTTCACTTTGGGTGTTATGGCACAGAAACTCAATACCAAGTTGTTGTTCGATAGAAAGACAAAGCAAATCACCAACAATAAACTGGCTAATCAGCTGTTGGTAGGTCTGCCACCGCGCAAGGGCTGGGAAGAATACTACAAGATGTAATTTTAAAGCACTCCGTGTATAACGGATTAAAAACATAAAATAAAGAATGAAGAGAATTTTACTTTTTCTGAGTGTCGTCCTGATGCTGGTTTCAGCGCAGGTAACGAGAGCTCAGCAGCAACAGCAACAACAACGTCCGGGGCCACAACCTCCTGCCGAAACCGGCGAGAAGTTTCACCTTGGGATGGCCGGTTTCACTTTTGCCAAGTTCGATATCGACAAGACGCTCGAAACCATGCAGAAGATGAACGTGCATTATCTTTGTATCAAGGATTTTCACCTGCCGTTAAACAGC
Organism: Bacteroidota bacterium; assembly: GCA_030706265.1. Classification (GTDB taxonomy): domain Bacteria; phylum Bacteroidota; class Bacteroidia; order Bacteroidales; family Cfx3-03; genus Cfx3-03. The sequence goes on from JAUZOX010000787.1 coordinate 581, forward strand.
ACCGACGAACAGATTGCGGCCTTCCAGGCCAAGCTGAAAGCCAAAGGGGTCACCGGTTACGCCGTCGGACCGATTTACATGAAGTCGGAAGCAGAGATAGACCATGCATTTGAGTATGCCAAAAGGGTTGGCGTTAAGCTGATTATTGGCGTTCCCGATTATGATCTTCTCCCTTACGTCGACAAAAAGGTCAAGGAATATGGCATCACCTATGCAATCCATTTGCACGGGCCCGACATCAAAATATATCCCGATGCTGCCGACGTTTGGAACCATGTAAAAGACCTTGATCCGAGAATAGGCATGTGCCTCGATATCGGTCATGACACCCGTGCCGGAAGAGATCCCGTTGCCGACCTGAAACAGTACAAGTCAAGGGTATTCGATATCCACCTCAAGGACGTTACCGGAAAAACCAAGCTTGGCTATTCACTGGAAGTAGGACGTGGAATCATTGATTTCCCGGCTTTCGTAAAAATGCTCCGTAAGGTAGGTTATTCCGGAATGGTCAGTCTGGAACACGAGATCAACATGAACGATCCCTTCATGGGCATTGCAGAAGACCTGGGTTACTTTAGAGCCATCATACGGGCGACAAAGTAATTTGTTTTTTAATTAGTGTGATCTGTGGTTTTTGGATTTGATCAAATGTTTTAGCCGCAGATGTTTGTTTCATCAAAGAGGCTGTCTCAAATATCCGGGACAGCCTCTTTATATTTTAAAATACAATTTATATCTTCTATCTGATCCTGAATGACTTTTTCCTGGGCTGATATTCGATGGCTCCCGCATCAGGCTTACCATCCAGCGTCCGGTCGTTTCCCAGCAGGTCATATTTGAGCAGTGACGGGACCGGAGAGGCATTGATGACATCCAGGCTGCCGATGTCCCTGACGGCTGGGATCACAGTATCGATGGGATAGCGGACATATTGGTTGACGATCCTGACCGAAGAAACGTAAT
>JAUZOX010000788.1 GCA_030706265.1 Bacteroidota bacterium
GGATTTGCAGACAAAGATAATATTTTTATTGTAATTTGAATCAATTCTAAATAATTTAGTTGTAATTTTGCGAAAAAGAATTGAACAATGTTGTCAAAGAATAGCTTTTGTTGTTGTACTATTGATTTCCTAATGAAGGAACCGCTATAGGTGTAACAGGCTATTCGTGAAAATGCTTTATATATCTGAGCCCCTTCATTTGTTGATGGGGCTTTTTTTATTTTAAAATGATTAAAGATGACAGAATTAACAAAAAAATCAAAGATGATTTGTTCGGAAATACGCAATGCTCCCGGTGTTTTCGCAACAAAGGTTTATAATTACTTGTTTATCGAGGAACCCGATTCTACGGCCCTATCCGATACCTATGTTGATAAATTGACGGACTTGTTGGATTCACTTCCATCTGAAAATGACTCCAATGTTAATTTAATGACGTTGAAATTTACTAGCGAGATCTGGAATATAAAGAGAATGCTGAGCATTGATCTCGAAGCATTTGTGGCATCAGATCCGGCGGCAAATTCAAAATTAGAGATCATGTTGGCCTATCCTGGTTTTTTTGCACTATCGTTACATAGAATGGCCCATTTCTTTTACAGGCAGGGTGCGCGTTTATTTTCAAGGCTCATTTCCGAATACGCGCATCGTTTGACTGGAATTGACATTCATCCTGGTGCCTTCATCGATACCGGACTATTTATTGATCATGGTACCGGAATTGTAATTGGGGAAACGGCAGTAATCGGTAAAAATGTAAAAATATTCCAGGGGGTAACTCTTGGTGCGCTGAGTGTTGACAAGTGGCGAAAAGATACAAAAAGACATCCTACTGTCGAAGACAACGTCGTGTTATATGCCGGATGTACCATTTTGGGTGGAAATACCGTAATCGGACATAACAGCGTCATCGGGGGGAATGTCTGGCTTACACAAAGTGTGATCCCCTACTCCACGGTTGTCAATCAAAGTAAGGCGTCAATTATGCAAAGGCAATTTGATGAGAATTATTTTGACTATATGATTTAATATTCATAGAAATAAAATAAATAAATATATAATAAATCAATTATAATGAAAGCAAATAATATTCTTGAGACAATTGGAAATACTCCGCATGTAAGATTGAACCGCTTGTTCAGATCTGATATTGAGGTATGGATAAAGGTTGAATCGTTCAATCCGGGTGGAAGCATAAAGGACCGCATCGGATTAGCAATGATTGAGGCTGCTGAAGCAGAAGGGATATTAAAACCGGGAACAGTCATCGTAGAACCCACGTCAGGAAATACGGGCATCGGACTTGCCCTGGTGGCAGCGGTTAAAGGTTATAAGCTGATTTTGGTCATGCCTGAAAGCATGTCGTTGGAGCGCAGAAAGATTCTCAAGGTTTATGGTGCCGAGCTTGAACTCACTCCGCGTGAGAAAGGAATGAAAGGAGCGATCGAAAGAGCAACCGAACTTACAGGGTCATTGCCGTCAGCCTGGATGCCTTCACAATTTGATAATCCGGCTAATGTGCGAATCCATGAAAAAACGACA
>JAUZOX010000789.1 GCA_030706265.1 Bacteroidota bacterium
CAATTGGGCGAATTCAACATCATGTGTTCTGCCTATTGCGGTGTAGCGCATTCCGGCATGTTGGCCATCGTCAAGGTCGTTTCTGAAAGAGATTTCAATAATTGGCTGGCGGCTCCATCGTCTAAAAATGCAACCACAACATCTTCCGGACTGGAGATCCTGCAAAAAAACGGTTGCATAACCTGTCATTCACTGGATGGAACAAAGATAGTCGGTCCGACTTTCAAAGGATTGTACGGATCAACCGTGGCTGTGATTACGGGCATGAAAACCCATAATATTAAAGCCGACGAGCAGTATATCAAGACCTCCATCACGGATCCCGACAAAGACATCGTGGTTGGATTTAACAAGGGTCTTATGCAATCGTATAAGACTATTTTAACAGATGAAGAGATCAATAAAATAACCGAATTCCTGAAAACGCTGAAAGCAAAATAAGCTTCCGGGCCCCGAGTCAACATTACAAGATGGAAGAAAGCAATTTCATAACCGGTTTAAAAGACGCACTGACGCTGATAAAGTACAAAGTATCAGCAGCAGTCACTTTCACAACGATTACAGGCTATTTGATCTATTCCGGCAGGATCGATGCGAAACTTTTCTACACGGCAATAGGGGTGTTCTTGCTTGCAGGCGGTTCGAGTGCACTGAATCAGATTCAGGAAAGGAATACGGATGGATTGATGGAGAGGACCAAACACCGCCCTTTGCCATCCGGGAAAATAACCCTGCATGCCGCCCTTATCATTTCCGTTTCAATGATGGTCTCAGGGGGGGCTCTCCTGTTTTTCCTTTCCGGAACCGGTAGCTTTTGTCTGGGATTTTTCAACGTATTCTGGTATAACCTTGTGTATACTTACCTGAAACGAATCACCCCCTTTGCGGTCATACCGGGTTCTCTTGTGGGAGCGATCCCGGTTATCATTGGATGGACTGCAGCCGGTGGAGAGATGATGACCCCGCGGATCCTCTTTGTAGCTTACTTTGTCTTTATCTGGCAGATACCCCATTTCTGGTTCCTGCTGCTGAAATATGGAGGGGAATACGACAAGGCCGGACTGCCCTCGATAAGCAAAGTTTTGAGCCAACAGAGCCTTAAAAACCTGACCTATATCTGGATCGTAGCCACTTCTGCCACTTCTCTTTTATTCCCGCTTTTCCACATTGTCACCCGCCCCCTGCTTCTCATTCTCATGCTTATTCTCAATATCTGGTTGATTACTGCATTTACCAAAATCACCTTCAGTCTCAATATCGGCATCAACTTTAAGGCCGCCTCTGCAACGCTGAACCTGTTTATGCTCGTGATCCTTTTATTGCTTATGATCGAAGCGCTGATTGTTTAAAATAAAAATGCGATACGCGTAAAAAGAAGTGATTTTTAAATAATATTTGTACAAACACTTACCCATGAAATCATTTAAGGACTTTTCATTAGTTACATTGGGATTCATTTGTTTATTTATATCTGTCTACCGGTTAAATAACGTCAACAGAAAAGAAATTTCATGGGATGTCCTCGGCTATTACCTCTATCTA
>JAUZOX010000079.1 GCA_030706265.1 Bacteroidota bacterium
CTTTCAAGATCGTAACGACATCTTCCAGTCCCTTGTCTTTTGCTTCCAGTAATATCATCAAGTGAAAGAGGAGATCAGCTGCTTCGTTTAAAAACAAGTCGTCGTTATGATCTTTGGCCTCAATCACAACTTCGACAGCTTCCTCTCCAACCTTCTGCGCAATTTTGTTGATTCCCTTTGAAAATAATCTTGCCACATAGGAATTCTCGGGTGACTGAGTGTGCCGCTGATGAATAACGGCTTCAAGTTGTTTCAGGAAGTCAAGTTCGGATGCAGTCTTTTTATCTTCATCCCAGCATGTATAACTACCGGTATGACAAACCGGTCCAACCGGATTCGCCTTTATCAGCAATGCATCACCGTCGCAATCAACAGCCATGGATACAAACTTGAGATAGTTTCCACTGGTTTCCCCTTTTACCCAAATCTCCTGACGCGAACGACTATAAAAAGTCACTAAACCACTTTCCTTCGTCTGTTCAACAGCATCTGCATTCATATATGCAAGCATCAATACCTGCCCGCTTTTGGCATCCTGAACTATTGCAGGTACCAGCCCTGTTTGCCCGTCAAATTTTATTTCCTTCATGATATTCTAACTGGAATTTTCTGATTAAATAAATATTGTTTTAAATCCGGAATAGCAACCTCTCCATAATGAAATATTCCCGCGGCAAGAGCTGCGTCAGCTTTGCCTTTTATAAAAGCATCAGCAAAGTGCTCCATCTTGCCAGCTCCCCCCGAAGCAATGAGTGGAACGGTAAAACGCTGCGACATTTCTAAAAGCGCTTCATTTGCAAAGCCGTTTCTCGTTCCGTCATGATCCATGGAGGTAAAAAGGATCTCCCCAGCGCCCCGGTCTACTGCTTCGCCCACCCAGGTAAACAGTTCAATACCGGTTGCAATACGACCTCCATTTAAATAAACCTCCCATCCATTTTCTTTCTGACGTGCATCTACAGCCAGAACAACGCATTGGCTACCAAAACGGGCAGCCAACTCACTGATTAGTTCCGGGCGTCTGACGGCTGCCGAATTTACCGATACCTTATCAGCTCCCGAATGGAGAAGGACGAGGGCGTCTTCAACCGAAGCGACACCTCCGCCGACTGTAAACGGAATATTTATGGCCTGGGCTACACTTGATGCAAGCTTAGCCAGTGTTTTTCTTTTTTCATGTGTGGCAGTGATATCTAAAAAGACAAGCTCATCTGCGCCCTCAAGTGCATAGCGGGCGGCTAATTCAACCGGATCTCCCGCATCACGAAGATTTAAAAAGTTCACCCCTTTAACTGTTCTTCCGTTCATCACATCCAAACAAGGGATAATTCGTTTACATAACATATTAATCCTTTGATCCTAAACCTCTTTTGTGTTTTTCGGAAAGCACTCTTCCCTAAAATCAAATTGTGTAAAGATGAAACGCATTAAAAATATTTTGCTTATGCTCAATAAGACATCCTTCATACACAACTTATTCTTCAAATAATACTTAACAAAAAGGTTGTTTAATTAAAAACAATAAATTTATTCGTGATATCTTCTAAAGATATTTTTCCCTCATAAATGGCTTTACCAATAATAACTGCAGGAATACCCAACTCGTTCAACTTATAAACATCATCAATATTACTGATTCCACCACTGGCAATAAGTTTCAGATAAGGATAATCATCTCGTATGGTTGCATAGAGATCAAATGCCGGCCCTGAAAGCATTCCATCTTTTGAAACGTCTGTGCAACACACTTTTTCAATTCCCCTGGCTATCCAGTCCTGAAGAAACTCCCACAGACTTATTGAAGCCTCTTCCGTCCATCCGCTTACGGCGATGCATTCATCTTTCACATCGGCACCAAGGATGACATAGTCAGCGCCGAAATGGTCCAATATTCTTTGAGCTATATGTGGATTCTTGACCGCCATGCTCCCCAGATTGACCATTTTAGCACCAGCATTAAGCACCATCTCAGCATCTTCAAAAGTCCTTATTCCACCTCCAAAGTCAATGATGAGGTTTGTCGCTTTTGCAATATTCTCAAGGACTTTTAAATTCATTACTTTTCCACACTTTGCACCATCGAGGTCAACCAAATGCAATAGTTTAAGCCCCGCATCAGCAAATCGTTTCGCAACGTCAACCGGATTTGTGTTGTAAATTTTACTCGTAGTAAAATCACCTTTTTCTAACCTGACACAGCTTCCTGCAATGATGTCAATAGCCGGAATAATTTCGATCATAATTTATAAATCAATAAAGTTTTGAAGTATCTGTGCTCCCACCGCTCCACTCTTTTCAGGATGAAACTGGACAGCATCAAAATTATCTTTCTGTAAGGCTGCACTGAATGCACTTCCATAATAAGAAGCGGCAACAGTATTTTCAGATAACGGCACATAGTAGCTATGAACAAAATAAACTGAACTGTGCTCAGAAACAGCATCAAATAATGGCGCCGAGATTTTAAAAATAGTATTCCATCCCATATGCGGGACTTTTATCCCCTTGTTGAAACGCAGCACCTTTTCAGAAAATATTCCCAACCCGTCAACTTCTCCTTCTTCAGTATGATTGCACATGAGTTGCATTCCAAGGCATATTCCCAGAACCGGGCATTTGAGTCTGGGGATCACCAGATCGAGCCCTTTTGACTGCAATGCTTGCATAGCGGCCGCAGCATGTCCAACACCCGGGAAAATTACTTTTTCCGCATTTAAAATCACATCACTGTCAGAAGTTAATTCAGCCTCCACCCCCATTCTGGCAAGTGCATATTTTACCGAAGCGACATTACCTGCTCCATAATCGATGATGGTCACTCTTTTCATACGTAAATAATTTGATTAAATAGGTCGTATGGAACTCGCATAGAAGATTTTCATCGTTGTTTGTGATCTTTGATCATGCTCGTTTCATCTAGTTATAATTTGTATTAATTGGTCAGATAGAACTCGCAGGATGCCCGGTTCATTGGTGTTTGTACTTTCAAACATGGTCGTTTCATAGCATTCCTTTGGTCGATGGTAAACCGGCATTTTCAAAGTCAACCTTTATCGCCATCCGGATGGCTCGAGCAACTGATTTAAAAACCGATTCTATCTTATGATGTTCATTGTCTCCTTTTGCCTGGATATTCAAATTGACTTGAGCCGCATCGCTAAACGATTTAAAGAAATGATAAAACATCTCGGTTGGTACATCGCCGATGTATTCTCTTTTGAATTTAACTTTCCAGACCAACCAGGGACGTCCTCCAAAATCGATGGCAGCCTGAGCCAGACAATCATCCATCGGCAAACAGAAGCCATATCTCCCCATTCCTTTTTTATCACCTATGGCTTGTGAAAAGGCTTTACCCAAAGCCAATGCCGTATCTTCTACCGTATGATGTTCATCCACGGCCAAATCACCGTTGACGGTTATATTTAACTCAATTCCTCCGTGCATGGCAATCTGCTCAAGCATATGGTCAAAGAACTTCAGGCCGGTATTGATTGCTGATTTTCCACCTCCATCGAGGTTCAGGCTTATGTGGATATCCGTTTCTTTGGTTTTCCGTATGATTTCTGCCTTTCGCATCTTTCCAGCCATATACTTCCAGACATCTTCCCAGCTCTGTGTCTCCAGGACAATCACTGGTTTCAAAGCATCCGGAATTTCTGCGCCAAGCCCTGACTGGTCTGGCGGAAGAAGACGGATTGCCTTACATCCAAGATTCGCTGCAAGCTGAACATCGGTAATCCGATCTCCTATCACATATGAGTGGGCAATATCGATATCCCCGTTCAGGTATTCTGTCAGCATTCCGAGTTCCGGCTTTCGTGTAGATGCCTTTTCTTCAGGAAAACTCCGGTCAATATGAACTGCCGAAAAATGAATACCCTCATTGGCAAGTGTCCTCATTATCAAATCATGAATAGGTTGAAAATTTTCTTCGGGATAAGATTCCGTACCTAAACCATCCTGGTTGGTCACCATCACCAGTTCATAATTCAGCCATCGTGCTATCTGTCCCAGATATCTAAACATACCCGGGTAAAAAGTCAGCTTTTCTATACTGTCAACCTGAAAATCAAAGGGCTCCAGAATCAGCGTTCCATCGCGGTCAATAAATAATAATTTCTTCATGCTTCTAATTTATGAAGTGCTTGAATAAGTTCTCTGTTTTCTTCCGGAGTACCAATTGTGATCCGAAGACATTGCTCGCAAAGGATTACTGATGACCTGTTGCGTACAACAATCTTTTGTTCAATAAGTTTACGGTAAACCAGGTCAGCATCTTTAATCTTGACCAATAAAAAATTAGCATCCGATGCATAGACTTTCATCACCGACTTCATTTCCATTAAAGCTTTTATTAACCAATTCTTTTCGGCAAGCAGTATATCCACTTTTTTCTTCATCGATGATGGATCAGAAAGCGCTTCAAGAGCAGCAGCAGCATTTAAAACACTGATGTTATAAGGAGGTTTAGTATTATCCAAAATTTGAATCAGATCCGGTTGTCCTACTCCAATGCCAATCCGAACTCCCGCAAGGCCCCATGCTTTTGATAAAGTCTGCATGATAAAGAGATTCGTATATTCATTCATTAGGCTTATCTTACTTTCTGAAGGACAAAAATCTATATAGGCTTCATCGATCACCACCAGTCCTTCAAAACGATTCAATAATTCAACAATAATCTCCCGATCTATTAGATTTGCAGTTGGGTTATTGGGAGAACAAATAAATAAGAGCTTGCTGTTTTGATCTGCAGCACCAAGTATCGCCTTTACATCGGGCTGAAAAGATGTTGTAAGTGGAACCTCACGGACTTCAACGTCATTTATTTCTGCACTTACTTTATACATACCATAGGTTGGAGGCAGAGTAATGATATTGTCAATGCCCGGGTTACAAAAAGTGCGCATCAATAAATCAATCACCTCGTCAGAACCGTTTCCGGTAAATATCGTTGAAGGGTCTATTCCTTTCAGCTGAGACAGAGCATTCCGCAGCAGACGCTGGTGCGGATCCGGATAACGGTTTTTACCATTTGGGAAAGGGTTCTCATTTGCATCAAGATAAACATCGGCCATACCACTAAATTCGTCTCGTGCCGAAGCATAGGGTTTTAATGCTTTTATATTCTTGCGAATTTTATCTTCAAGTATAAACATAGTTTTATTGATTTAATACTCTTATCTCAACAGCTCTCCTGTGTGCCTCAAGCTTTTCCTCTCTGGCCATTGCCATGATTACAGGAGCCAGTTGTGACAACCCGTCTTTGGCAATTCTTTGAAATGAGATCTTCTTAGTAAAAGAGTCGATTGAAACGCCGCTATACATGCGTGCGTAGCCGGAAGTAGGCAAGGTATGATTCGTTCCGGAAGCATAATCACCTGCACTTTCGGGTGAATAATTGCCTACAAATACTGATCCGGCATTGACGATCCGATCACAAAAGAAATCCTCATCGGTTACAGACAGTATAAGGTGTTCTGGAGCATAGCTGTTTATACAGGCAATGGCTTCCTCCTTTGTCCTGATCTTTATAAAAGATGAATTTTCAAGTGCGGCCCTGGCAATGTCTTTGCGTGGCAATGTCTCAATCTGATGTTCTATTTCGCTTACAACTTTATCTATCAATCCATCAATCCATGTAATGAGCATAACCTGACTATCCGGTCCGTGTTCTGCTTGTGAGAGCAGGTCAGCCGCTACAAACGAAGGATTAGCTATTTCATCGGCAACAACCATTACTTCCGAAGGCCCTGCAGGTAAATCAATTGCGATACCATAACGAAAAGCCTCCAATTTTGCAGCGGTAACATACTGATTTCCGGGACCAAAAATCTTATACACAGCAGGTATTGTTTTCGTTCCCAGAGTCATTGCCGCTATTGCTTGAATTCCGCCAACTTTATAGACACTGGTTACACCGGATATTTTCGCAGCATAAAGTATGGCCGGATGTATTGTTCCATCAACCGATGGTGGTGTGCAGAGTATAACCTCTTTGCAACCTGCAATCCTGGCCGGCAAAGCCAGCATTAGTACGGTTGAAAATAAAGGGGCTGTTCCCCCTGGAATATATAATCCCACCTTTTCAATAGGCGACGGTTTTTGCCAACATTTCACACCCGGAGTAGTTTCAATGACGGAGGAATTGATTTTTTGGGAGACATGAAATGCCTCAATATTGGCAGCGGCAACCTTTATTGCGGCCTTCAGTTTATCATTTACAAGTAGTTCGGCTTTCGCAAACTCCTCATGCTGAACCAACAACTGTTTGGGCTCCACCCGATCAAAATAACGGGTATATTTTTTTATCGCAATATCACCCTTCAATTTGACCTCAGAAAAAATTCCTCTTACCAATTCATCCATTTTGGCAACATCAACGGTAGGTCTGCTTACCAATTGATTCCACGTTTCCTGGCTGGGATTATATACTATTTTCATTTGTAAATAATTTGTGTTAAAATGGTCGTATGGAGCTCGCATAAATGCGCGGTTCATATTGACTGTGGATTAAATTGACTGCTTTAATTCATTATTATCGAAACCATGTGCTATAACACCATTTTTTCTATCGGCATAACCAATATTCCCTGAGCACCGCAAGCTTTCAACTGATCTATGACAGCCCAGAAATCAGTTTCACCTATCACCGAATGCAGCGAACTCCATCCTTCTTCAATCAATGGCATAATGGTAGGACTTTTCATTCCCGGCAGTATCTTTATGATTTCAGGAATCTTTTCATTAGGGGCATTGAGCAATATATAACGATTATTGCGGGAAGCAAGTACTGCTCTAAACCTGAATAAAAGATTGTCAAGAATTTCCTGAACTTCAGGTGAAATATTTTTACCTGCTACCAGACAAGCTTCACTTTTCAATATCACCTCAACTTCCTTGAGTCCATTTGAAAATAATGTACTTCCGGTACTGACCAGGTCACAAATAGCATCTGCCAAACCAATATTGGGGGCAATCTCTACAGAGCCTGAAATCTCATGAATCTCAGCTTCCAAATTATTTTTTTTCAAGAAATCAGACAGAGAATTGGGATAAGATGTCGCAATACGTTTTCCGTTGAAGAAGGACGGTCCCTCATAATTAACTCCCTTGGGGACAGCCATTGATAAGTGGCATTTTGAAAACCCTAACCGCTCAACCAACCTGATGTCTTTACGCTTCTCGATCACCACATTTTCCCCCAGAATTGCAACATCGGCTACACCATCGGCCACATATTGAGGGATGTCCGAGTTTCGGAGATAAAGAATTTCAACCGGAAAATTCTTTGCTGAGGCTTTAAGCTGATCATTTCCATCATTAATAGAAATGCCACACTCTTTTAATAGTTTGAGTGAGTCCTCGGTCAGCCTGCCGGATTTTTGTACTGCAATTTTTAATTTTATAGGCATATGATTCTATTTTTATACCCTTATTGACTCTGCGGGCAAATAAAAAACCCGCCAGAAATCAAACGGGCGGGTTTTAATATGTTGTTTAATCAGCTCACAATATCACCAGCTCGCTTGTCGGCAAGTACGATGATGATGATGGAACTGAACAATTAAAATCATTTTCTTTAAATTTGAAGCAAAAGTAGTATAAATATGAATAGAAACAACAAAATACTTTTATTTATTCATATTATTCATGAAAAATTATTTCAATAAAACTTTTTGGCAATAAATAAATACTGCGCCCCATAATTCTTATTAAGGTAACTATATGCATAGATGGCTCCATTAGAATCACAATCACCGGCTAAACCCGAACTGTTGTAACTGTAATCGAATATCATTAAACCGGTCAAGATATTATTCAATTTTATATCGGCCTTGATGACCCCGTCGTTAATGTAATTACAATTGGGAGATATCTGTGTCTTATACGATGGTACGGAATAAAGCTTATATACTACCGAGTTTGCATCAGTAGCATTTATTTCAACGGAATCCATAACGTTCACACCCGTTGACACATTGTATTTTGCAATAATTCTTCCTGAATAACTAATCATCTTATTTCCATACCCGATAAGTTGTCCTCCATGCATATTGTAACGACTACTAAGATAGCCTCCGACTACGCCGGACGAAAAAATGGTATCGGTCCCCACAATATTACTTTTGCCTGTAATCAGGTTCTGATAGGAAAGGGCACATTTTGATCCGTTATTTCTCATATTGCCACTCATCTTAATGGTCATTTTACCCGTATATGCTTTCGTGGTATCCGATCCAAAGTCAACTGTAATTGTTTTAGGATAAGTCGTTGTATCAGCAGGTGCAATAGTGTAAGTGATGTATCCTATGTTAAAGCTGTACGATGACTGATTGATATTATTCGCTTTAATTGAGTCGCGCTGACACCGGATTGCCCGGTCGGCCTGAAAATAAACGTCCATTGGGGCTTCAGCAAGTTGAGTGGAATTGACTCCTGTTTCAATGACATTGTATCCAGGTTCGGGAGCCTTATATTCTTTCACACAACTGCTTAAAGAAAAACCGCCAATAATTAGAATTGCTAGCGAAATGAGTGATTTTTTCATTCTTATTATTCTTTTTTAAAGTTAGAGACTAATTTTATTATTTTGATTTCGACGAACATACTCACATATATTGAATGCATATGCATGCCTTTCATCATTTGGGTGTTTGGTTTCCTTTATTTTTATCCATTTTTCTTCATCTATTTCTGGAAAAAAGACATCGGCTATAAATGAATGTTGAATGTGTGTGATGATTAAACGATCAGCAATCGCAATAAATTGCTTATAAACTTCAGCCCCCCCCATGATGAATACCTTTTCATCTTCGGAACATGATGCAAGCAAATCATTTACTGACATTGATGCAACGCCGGCAGCAAAGGTTGCATTGCTTTGGCGTGATAATACAATATTTTTTCGATTGGGAAGAGGTTTCACTGAGAGAGAATCCCATGTCTTATGTCCCATCACAACGGTATGGCCGCTCGTTAGTCGCTTAAAGTTTTTAAGATCATCATGCAGATGACACAAAAGATGGTTTTTATAACCAAGCCCGTTGTTCTGATCAATAGCAGCAATAAGTATCAATTCAGCCATAATCGTATTTTATCAAACCGCAACATTTGCTTTTATTGCCGGATGCGGATCATAACCTTCAAGCTTAAAATCATCAAATACGAAGTC
>JAUZOX010000790.1 GCA_030706265.1 Bacteroidota bacterium
AACCAATTGTCCAGACCAACTTTCGTCTGTGCTTTAACATCTATTGAAGCAAACAGACTCATAACCAGTACCAATAATAAAATCCTCTTGATTTTCATACCGTCGTTATTTTAATGAGAAATAAATTGAAAATTGTTTTTTAATAGATAGCTGATAAAATATCGATCTCCCTGAATCCGTAAAGTTCTGAACAGATCGAATCTTGTGCCTTCATCGTGACCACCTTCCGGATTCAAAATGAAAGAGCAATCGTTTGCAAAAATAAACTATCTGTACTGATATTTACCATTGCCTGAAATAAAATACACCTATTTTCTTTTCCGGTAAATGATCACACCAAGAGTCAGGAGGAAAAACAAGGCCGTGCCGAAGACACAGATCCTGGCCAGGTAATCCCCATGTTTAACATAGAACGTGAGTTCATCGTTTGCATTGACGGTCTGTCGGATTGCGGCAGGGACCCAGTATTTGGTTGCCTGGCTCACATCACCGCGCTGATCGATAAATCCCGAAATACCGGTATTGGCCGAACGGGCAACGCACCGGCGGGTTTCGATAGCCCTTAGGCGTGAAAACAAGAAATGTTGACGGTATCCCGGAGTGTTTCCCCACCAGCCATCATTGGTAATCACAAATATCAGGTTGGCGCCGTTGCGTACGTACCGGCTTACATACTCACCATAAGCAGATTCGTAACAAATGACGGGTGCAATCTTCAGGTTCCGGCCGGCCGTATAGGGAATCTGGGCACTATCGACACCCAGGGTTCCAACCGTTCCTCCCAGGTCGATTGCATATTTGTCCAGGAATTTCAAAGCCTCATGAAAAGGCATGATTTCAACACCGGGTGTAAGCTTTGACTTGTGGTGTTTCTGCAATAGCATGCTGGTATCCATCATCAATGCCGTATTGTATGCATCATACCAACCCCAGTCTGCCTTGCGGGCAGAAGGCGTTAAGGCTTCGCCGGGTTTAAAGTCCCGCAGCGTCGACATTCCAACCACCATCTTTACCTTCGGATATTGCTTCAGGTATTGCCGGAGCAGCACGATACTTTCCTTGCTGTTTATTTCATTTTCATATGCATATTCCTGGATCGCGCTTTCGGGAGTAACGATAAAATCGGTCTTATTGTCTACCTTTCCATTGCACAGGCTTAGGATTTTTCCGACTATCACGACAGGAGGAAGTGTATACTGTTCGGCATACGGATTGACATTGGGCTGAATGATGGTGATGTCAACCGGATTGTATTTTTCCTTGTAATTATGATAGATTACCAAAGAAACAACGATGGGGATTATGAAGGCAAGTAGTCCTGACCCAAGGTAAATCAGGCTTTCACGATGAAGTGCCCTCATCTTAATCCAACGTTTAATACCCAAAAAGAGCAGGATATTAACCGCAAGCACCCAGATGGATCCACCCAACATTCCGGTATATTCATACCACTGTACCCAGGTCGTGCAATTGCCAAAACCATTTCCCAGGTTGAGCCAGGGCCAGTTCAAATCCCAGTGGTGATGCAAATGCTCAAAT
>JAUZOX010000791.1 GCA_030706265.1 Bacteroidota bacterium
ACCTGCCGGCGACTACACCAAAATGTATATTCTTGCTTCGGCAAACGATGATACCAAAGGAGATTTCGTTGTCGATGACAAAACATGTACGTTAAATGTTCAAGGCTGGTCAGGATATGTCGGACAGTTTTATAACCGTAAGTTTGCTCTTGACGGAGAAACGGTAACCAATATTGATAAGCCCTATTTTAAGAAAGATAATATTGCCTGGTATGCCTCTCATCGTCATCAGGCTTATCCGTCAAAGAATGAGGCCTATCAGTATACCTATATTTATAAATACGAAATCGACTTGCCCAGGAATGCTAAATCCATAACCCTGCCCAAGAACAATAGAATCAAGATATTTGCAATCTCACTGGCAAAAGACGAGCCGGCCGGCACCAACGCGGTACAGTCTTTGACAGATGATTTTACAAACAGCAGCGCTTTTGTATTAAAAAAATAAATGAGATAATAATGCAGCATACCGGGGTTGTCCAAACTTCTGGACAACCCCGGTATTTTAATATTTGTCTTTGAAATTAAAATGGTTCAATATGAAACCCTATTGCATGAGCAAGATCAGAAAAATAAATGTGAGTAAAAAGTTTTTGTTGAGCCTGGCTTTATCTATTGTCCTGACAGTAGCCGGCTTTGCGAAAAATTATAATATCAGTGACTTTGGAGCCATTGGTGATGGCAAATTTCTCTGCTCATCCAGCATTCAAAAAGCCATAGACGAATGTTCGGCTTCAGGGGGCGGAGTAGTTTTGGTACCCGGTGGTACTTTTCTTACAGGTACCATTTTATTAAAAGACAATGTCGAACTTCATCTGGATCGGGATGCCGTGCTGTTGGGAAGTGTGAATCATCCGGATGATTACAAGGCAGGACGCGGAGTCATTGTAGCCGACCACATTTCGAACGCTGCTGTTACAGGATATGGCACGATCAACGGACAAGGCGGTGACAAGCGATTCCAGTATGGTGACAATAAGGGCAACCGGCCTCATGTCATCCTTTTCAAGGACTCAAAAAACATGGTTTTAAGAGATGTCTGTCTGATAAACTCTGCATGGTGGACGGCCTTTATGTTTCGTTGTGATGGGGTAAGGGTTGATGGCATCACGATCCATTCGCTGCATAACCTGAATAACGATGGCATTGATATTGGCAGCCGGAATGTAACGGTTTCAAATTGCGTGATAGACAGCGATGATGATGGACTTTGTTTTAAGAGTGATGATGCCGGTTTCATGGTTGAGCACATAACGGTTACCAACTGTACGATTTCTTCGAATTGCAATGCGATCAAATTTGGAACGGGTTCAAAAGGTGGCTTTAAAGATATTACCATCAGCAATTGTGTGATCCACAGGGCATCTGAAAGCAATTTAAGAAAGTGGAGCTCAAAGTTTAAGAATGTCTCCAGCGACACAACATGCCTTTCGGGAATAGCCATAGAATCGGTTGACGGGGCCCACATCGAAAGAATCAATATCAATAATATTTCGATGACCGATGTTCTGACGCCATTGTTCATGAGGTTG
>JAUZOX010000792.1 GCA_030706265.1 Bacteroidota bacterium
GGACAAGATTGCTTCCGGGTAAAATATGCGTCGATGGAACAAGGATACGGGTCGAAGATCCCTGCGGTATGGTTGCATTTGTCACATAAGCGCTTGCTCCCGGATTAACCGTAACCTTGGCATTATTAATGACAGATGCAGTATTGTTGAATATCGAAAACTGAAGAGTGTTTTTTTCCTGAGTCAAGGGAGTTGTGATGTCAAGTGTTTCCATTACTTTAAAGCAGACAGGAGCCCACCATGTGAGCTGCCCTTGCTTAATTTTGACGAATGCCGTCCGGTTCCCTTTTTCACCCGCTACTTCGGCCACCAATTTGTTATCTTTAATGCTGGTTTGCTTTAATGCTTGTTGTGGGTCGTATAGTTCAACTACTTTAGCATTTCCAAATGATGCTTCTAAGGGTTCATTCAGTCCAAATGATGCGGCATTTTTTGCCAGTTCAGGCTTTGAACCCTGCCATTCAATCGCTATCTCAAACCTGGGGCCGACTTCTGTGTTAATCTCTATTTGAGGATAACCGATGGCTTGATCTACATTTTTCCAGGATACGCTTTTGCCATTCACCGTAACCGATTTCACCGTTTCGCCTTTAGCCATAGCTCTGAAATTCAGTTTGACGGGTTTGGGAAGGGTCGGAACAATGGTGTAGTTTTCCTTGTTACCGACGCGTTTAAAGACGAAAGAGATGTCAGGGGTTTTCAGTGAAGCGTGATCCCAATCAACTGGCAATCCCGGTCTGATATTCAGGGTGCTTTCAAGGAGATCGGGTGTGATTCCAAACAATCCTTCTACCAATGAGCGCGATGCCATGCCTATCTGATCTGCGAAATCACGGTACGCTTCAAATCTGTTTGCATCGTAATACGAGATCTGTAAAAAATTACCGGGACTTCCACCCAGATACATTGCATCCAACAACGTGCTTTTCCAAAGTTTAAAAGCCTCGTCATTGCGTCCCGACTGCCAGAAGGCAAGGGCCGTATGCATGTTCTCGGCCGAAACCACATTGTTGATCGACCATTCATACGGCATCCAGTTGGTTGTGGAAAGCATATAATACCCTTCGTCTGCCAAACCCTTTGCCCTAACCGGGATATGGGGAATTTCAGTGTCAACGTATCGCGTTGTCTGGTAGGCCTTAAAAGCATCGGCAACGTCCGAATCGAGGGTATGATAAACAGTCCATAAAGCGGCTGCAGGATGCAACCGTTTTAATCCTAGCAGATCTTGGTATTCGGCATACCAACCTTTGGATGGCATCCACAGTCTGGTATTCATGGCATTGAGTATCTTTTCCGATTCCTTACGGTAAGGTTCAGGGTCTTCACCAATTAATCCGGCCAGGTAAGCAGCCGATTTATTGGCCAGGTAATTGTAGGCCGATGAATGTGCGACCCCACCACCGCTATATTCCAGCGCATCACTTGCCCAGATGCAACAGTAAGCATCGTATAAACCATCATTGTCTCCATCAAAATTGCGCTTTTCCCATTCTAAATGCCGCTTCAAGACAGGCCACATTTCTTTGACA
>JAUZOX010000793.1 GCA_030706265.1 Bacteroidota bacterium
CTTCAAAAGAAGAATTGCTTAAATGGCATCAGAAAGAAGGAAAAGATCAGACCAGATTGGTCAATGCACACATGCACACTCCATACTCTTTCAGTGCTTTTAAAGATATACCCCAGGCACTGGATATGGCTGTTGCAGAAAATGTCAAGGTAGTTGGCATCAATGATTTCTATACTACCGATGGTTATTCTGAATGGGCCGAGGCTTGTGCCGATCGTAAACTTTTTCCTCTTTTCAACATTGAATTTATCAGTCTCAACCGCGATGATCAGGCTGCAGGCATCAAGGTCAACGATCCGAACAACCCGGGACGCACTTATCTTAGCGGAAAAGGACTCGCCTTCCCTGCAAAGTTGGATGAGCCCTATGCTTCCTCGCTCCATTCCGTCCGGAGGGAATCCAACATCCAGACACAAAAAATGTGTACCCGGCTTAACCATCTTCTCGATAATTGTCGTGCAACCATAGTGCTGGATTATGATGAAATCAGGAAAACCATGACAAAGGGGATGGTCAGGGAACGTCATCTGGCTAAAGCCTTGCGGGAAAAGATCTCCAACAAGTATCCGGCAACAGAAAACCAAAAGAAATTTTATAAGAACCTTTTTGGAGGAAAAGAATTAAAATCCGACATCAGCAACACCGCTGCCGTTGAAAACGAAATCCGAGGAAACCTTCTCAAAGCAGGTGGTGCCGCATTTATTCCTGAAACCCCTGAAGCATTTCTCGACATGGAGATGGTTTGCAAAATCATTCTGAATGCCGGAGGAATCCCAACCTATCCTTTCCTTGCCGACGACAGCAACGGCAAATTCACAGAATTTGAAGCTCCCAAGGAAACTGTCATTGAAATATTAAGAAAACGAAACATCTGTTCCATTGAGTTTATCACGACACGGAATAGCATTGAAGTTCTCGAGGAATATGCATCGTATTTCTATAATGAGGGTTTTGTAGTTACATTCGGAACCGAACACAATACACCTGCTATGGAACCTGTAGAATTGTTTGCCCGTAAACATACGCCCTTAACTCAAACCCTATTGGATATCAATTATGCCGGTGCGTGCATCACCGCCGCTCACCAATATCTGGTTGCTACCAAGGGAACCGGATATGTGGATAAAAACGGAAAGCCCGACCTCAAAAACAGGGAATCCTACATTCAACTTGGAAAAGCATTAATTGAATACCAAATCAATTCATAACAGCCTCGCTGTTGCAAACCAGCAAAATATTGCCCGCGAACAGCTCGACTGTAAATAGAAATTATGATTGCCAGGTAGAGACACCAATATTGAGTCTCTATGAAATGAGCATGTTTGGAAACACAATCACCGATTAAAATCTTATGTGCAAGTTCCATACGACCATTTAACACAACTTATTGCCGCATGAAACAACAGCATCATTGCAATATCTAAAATTCATACTATTTAAAAATGAACACATTAATAATAAACCGTGTAATACCTGCCATCCGGATGCTTGCTTCCCGCGAAAAAGTTTTAACGGCCCGTTTCGA
>JAUZOX010000794.1 GCA_030706265.1 Bacteroidota bacterium
GCTGCCTTTCTCTACTTTAACAAGGGGTCGAAGGTTCAGCACCTGATTCACCGGTTTAAATACAAGGGAAGGCACCAGATTGGAACTTATTTGGGCAGGGTGTATGGTCATGAATTGGCACAAAGTGTTCCATATAACACCGTTGATATGATCATCCCGGTTCCGTTGTTCAAAAAGAAACAAAAGAAAAGGGGGTATAACCAAAGTGAGATCTTTGCACGAGGACTCGCCGAGGCCTTACATGTTCCGGTGGAAACCAACTTACTGTTTCGTATCAGGGAATCGGAATCGCAGACACGAAAGACTCGGGAAGAACGTTGGGAAAATGTAAAAGAGATTTTCTCGGTGCCTCACCCTGAGCATCTTGAGGACAAGCACATCCTGCTGGTTGATGATGTGATGACAACCGGCGCCACCTTAGAAGCCTGCGCTGCATCCCTGATGAAAGATTCCAATGTCAGAATTTCGGTGGTCACCATTGCCTATGCAGGCTAAACGTTTATCTTTACCGCTCTTTTTTATTTATATATATGCTGCCTGCCTGAGATTTAAATTTTTATCTTTATCAAAAAAATTAAAATTTAAAAAATATGGATGAAAACAATTACCCAATAGCACAAGAAACGACCAATCCTTCTCCTGCAACGCTTCCTCAAATCACGGAGGAATCCATTGGTTATTTGAACACGGTCGCAAAATGGACCAAGTTCTTTGCCGTTTTAGGGTTCGTTGGTGTAGGATTAATGATATTGATCGGATTATCAATGGGCATAATTTTCTCTTTACTGAACAACTCGGAAGCATTCTCCCAAATTCCCATTCCAACCCATTTCCTGGGATTCATCTATATCGTCATTGCAGCAGTTTATCTCATGCCGGTTATCTATTTGAACAACTTTTCAAATAACCTGACCAATGCCATTTCGATGAGGAATACGGATATGCTGACCGTCGCATTTTACAATCTTAAGAGGCATTTTAAATTTATGGGGATCATGACCATTGTGATGATTATTTCTTATTTTGTCTTGATTATAGGAGTAGTTGCTTTTACCATGCATTCTGCCATAACTAACATGAATACGATGTAATCATTCGCATTCAACATCCAAATAATCTGCTTCACATTTACTTCTCCCTGTAAAATTCAGAGACTGTGATTGCCGAAAATATCTTCAAAAAATTAAAGCTCATTTCTTCCCAAAGAAATCTCATCGTCAATGCACCGGCAGAATACCTCCGGTTTATTGGTGATCTGGACTTTGATACTGCTCTTGATGTGGAAAAGGCAGGCTCGTATGATTTCGTTCAGGTTTTTGCAACGAAACAGGTAGAATTGAAAAGCCTGGTCAAGGAATATGCCGAAGCCGGAAAATACGATTGCATTTTTTGGGGGTGTTATCCCAAGGGAGGAGGAGCCATTAAAAGTGACATCAAGCGCGAAACGGTATGGCATGCCTTTACCCTGGTAAACATGCATGCAGTATCACAGGTCGCAATCGATGAAACATGGAGTGCC
>JAUZOX010000795.1 GCA_030706265.1 Bacteroidota bacterium
AGGGACTTTCCGGTTTGTATACGAGATGCCGGCAAGGAAAGTGTTCCGGCATATTCTTTTAAGACCTTAATAACGGCTTTACAGAAAAACGATGTGGAACAGCGACTTTAAGCCTGATTCCGGTTCAGGACATTTTCACCTTGATAAATGGTATCTCGACTTTGCGGGAGACGAAGGAGAAGCAATGATCTTTTATGCTGCCTGCCTGAGTTGGAGAGGCTTTGAGGTACATTACACCTCCTGGCTGAGATATGACCCCATAAAGGGCGTCACTCAGCGATCCGCATTTCGAAACATTCACATGCCCGAGAAGACAAACGACCTGATAACGTGGAGCGATGAGAAATTCGGAATCTGGGGACGATGGGAAGCCATTGCCTCACCCCTCTTTGCCCGACTGTATGATTCAGACAGCGGTTACCTGGAATGGAAGTGTTATCAGCCGGCTTCAAGGGTGGAACTGGTGGCCGGCCAAAGAAACTATAAAGGAACGGGGTATGCAGAACAGCTGATCCTTACTCTGCCTCCCTGGAAAATGCCATTACATGAACTCCGTTGGGGCCGGTTTGGCTCCAGGGAAAACCAGCTAGTCTGGATCGAAATAAGGGAAGAAGTCAAGCAGCAGTGGGTCTGGCTCAATGGCATAAGGGTTGAAGGATGCAGTATTGAAGATGATCTGATCATACTTAGCGGAAAAGGGTTGACGTTGAAACTCGACAAAGGGGTTGTGCTGGAATCTGAAAATAAAATCAATACGGTAGTCGATAAACTTCAAGGATTGTTGCCTGGATTTAAACGCATCATTCCACTGCAGTTCCTGCTGGCTGAAGAATGCAAGTGGTTCAGCAATGGGGTATTGTATTCAGGAGATGATGTTGTCTCATCCGGACCGGCCATCCACGAAAAGGTTAATTTCAAGCCCACGGTTTAGAAACGCTAAAATATTTTGAGGTATCAATGCCATCATAAGAAAATAAAATGCCGCTATATCAAATGGTTTCCTTTTTTATTTGTTAATATAATAAGCAAATCAAAATATGGAGATATCTTCATCCTCAATCAACAAATGGCTGTATGCCCTCCTTTTTCTGGTCATCATCCCTGTTGTGCTTTGGTTCTGGGCGGTGTCGACAGAATCGCTCATTCGCTTTCCGGCAATTAAATCCATACAGGCAGGGATAATATTAGCGGCTTCGGGTATATCGTTGATGGCGTGGGGCATGTATGCCATTAAGAAACAGGGTAAAGGTTTGCCGATGAATGCGTTCCCTCCGCCTAAGTTTGTAAATCGCGGTCCCTACCGTATTTTTCATCATCCGATCTATGTGGGATTCGGATTACTCATGGCAGGCGTGTTTATCTGGAAAGGATCGGCAAGCGGTTTATGGATGGTAACCCCCTGTACCATATTCGGCATGGTAGCACTGGTATGGGGATACGAAAAACCGGATCTGGAAAAAAGGTTTCCGGGTGAAGCGTTGATAACGGTTTTGCATTTTCCGGAGAACCGTTTCTTGC
>JAUZOX010000796.1 GCA_030706265.1 Bacteroidota bacterium
AAATCCGGTTTCTTGCATCCATTTTATGCATTATTAAAAACGGTATTGGATTCCCAGTTGCCCATGGAAATTAAACAAATCCCTGCTTTCATTCCAGTATTGTTGCGGTACGCTTAGCTTGGGATCATACTGCCACTCATAATTGATGGAACGGATAAACTGGGTATTTACATTGAAAAGCAGATGCCCGAAATCCCATGAGGCGACAATTCCGCCGCTCAAATCCACCCAGTTTTTCCTTGGATCCTTAATGACGTCGTAAAATTAGTTGTTGTTGTGCACAAAACGTTCTAGCTGTATTCCAAGATTTTTTAATCCTTTGACCCAACCGATCTGGATGGTTTGCAGATTACTGCCCGGTCCTATGCCTGCTCCCAGTACCTGTCCCAGATTAGTATAGCCCTCATGGATATCGCTGTGGGTGTACCACCTGGCGGTCCAACCTCTGTTAATGGTCGCGCTGTTGCTTTCCAACTGGGTAACCTCCATATTGATCTGGATATATTCATCTTTTCGTGCTTTTAGTGGAACCAGTTTTCTCAGACCCAGAATATAAGCCGCCGAATGGGAAGCTTCCTGCAGGAAATCCCGCATGTTCCAGTTATGGTCTTCCTTTCCGTATTCAAAATAGATTTCCCCATGTTCTTCCGGCCATGCCCAACGCATAAAGAGGGAGGCGATCTGGTCCCTTCCCTTTGCATCTTCCGAGGCACCCCCATCGGAGGCTTTGGTCACGGGGGTAATAACCGGTAAATAATCGTTTAAACTTTTTAAGTTTTTCCCATACGAAATAAAACTGCGGTTTACACCCAGGAATAGACCCGGAATCCACCTGGGCTGATAGCTCAGTTCCAGCCAGTTCAAATAGCGCCAGTCGCTGTTCCTGGTGGCCGAATCGCCCGAAACCTCCAACCGGCCTGCAATCAGTTGCCCCTCAAACGATCCGATCGGGGTTTTGATGGGCCTTACCGTATTCAGGGTGAAGTGTTCAAATCCCGGTGCATTGTTGGTCATCAACAGCGCATTATAGGTTCCCGGTCCCCACCAAAGATTTTCATTGGATAGGCCGAATGATACCGGTCCCGCCGTCAGGCGGATGCTGCTTTGTCCCCAAAACAGTTTTTGATAGGGCTTGTCTCTAAATCGTTCAGGCAAATCGATATTATCAAGGTAGCTTAAATAGTTCTGATAATCAGGAAACCCCTTAAAAGGCTTGTTTTCGGCATAAACCGCTTCCGGTTTCAGCTGAATACTCAATGGCCCTAATCGGACAAAAAGGCCCGCGCTAAAGAGCGTTTGATATCCTTTGGCGGGTATCATGGCACCATCATTAATCCCATAAGGATGATCGGAATTATATTGTTGAATCCATTCAACGGGTAAGAGTTTGAGGATGCCATTGCCTTTCCAAAAATGTAGCGTGCCGTCAAATTTTGAGCTGCTGCTTTTGTGCAGTGCACTGTCCGGATCAACATTTTTTTTGAGCTTATGGAGCGCATCCGG
>JAUZOX010000797.1 GCA_030706265.1 Bacteroidota bacterium
ACGTGGTTCCATTACTTCCGTACAGGCAGTTTATGTTCCGGCTGATGACCTTACCGACCCTGCTCCCGCAACGACATTTGCGCACCTCGATGCAACAACCGTATTGAGTCGTAAGATTGCTTCTCTCGGTATTTATCCGGCCGTTGATCCGCTTGATTCAACTTCCCGGATTCTTACGCCCGAAGTCGTCGGAGAAGAACATTATAATACCGCTCAGCGTGTCAAAGAAATTCTGCAGCGCTATAACGAATTGCAGGATATCATCGCCATCCTGGGTATGGACGAACTTTCCGATGAAGATAAACTGGTCGTTCACCGTGCCCGTCGTGTACAACGTTTCCTGTCACAACCATTCCATGTTGCTGAACAGTTTACCGGTATGGCGGGTGTCATTGTACCCATTGAGGAAACGATCAAGGGCTTTAAGATGATTATGGACGGTGAGGTCGATTATTTACCTGAAGCAGCATTTAACTTCGTCGGTACTATCGAGGATGCCATCGCCAAGGGCAAGAAATTGATGGAAGAAGCGAAATAAGTTGACTACGCTATCAAATTGTAATCTATGTTCGTAGAAATAATCACACCAGGCCAGACCCTTTATTCCGGAGAAGCTAATTTGGTTCAGCTACCCGGAGCAGAAGGCTCATTTGAAGTCATGCATAACCATGCTCCCATTATCGCTTTGCTGAAAGCAGGAAAGGTTAAAGTGAAAGATACTGAAAACAAGAATCTTTTCTTTGAAATCAATGGCGGTGTAATGGAAAATCTCAAAAACAAGCTGATTATTCTTGCTGAATAATTGGATAAATCGAAAATAAAAAAAGCGGCAGAGGTCATCGATCTCTGCCGTTTTTTTTGTTTAGGAGCCGTCCTGTTTTCCTTTCCGCTTTTCCAACTTTGCCGCCTAACCCTCAAAGGGAGCGCGATGACCGTGTTTTGATATCCGGCTGCGCATCAACAAAAAGAATAATCTATCAATGCAATTAAGCATCGGGGAGTCTGTTTTCAAAACGAAATGGGATCCAATGACACATCATCTTTTACACCCTCGTGTTTTATGCAAAAGCAGCAAAGATTCTTACGACCTCTCAAAAGACTTCATAAAAAACATCTTGATTTACAATCACAATATTCTTTGAATATTATCATTTAAGCCAAAAGCAGGCCATGAGATTCTTTGCTGAATCTGAAAGCGTTATTCAGGGTCTTCTGAAAAACTTTTCAGCATATTTGATAAGCAGCATAGCTGAGCCACCCGACCAGATTGACCATGTTACGTACCGGGAAGATGCAGGCAATTCGGGATTCGCCGGTATCTCTGAGCCCGGCCCCGATCCGGTCTGAACCCTATGCGGTCCTGGCTTGTCCAAACTTACCCTCTATGGCTTGCGTTCTCAGGGGACCTGCATATCTTAAAGCTCCTTTCTTAAAAAACGAAGTGCAACCCCAAAAAGAAAAGGCCCTTTTGAGACTCATTGAAAATTGTTTAAGAAAAGGG
>JAUZOX010000798.1 GCA_030706265.1 Bacteroidota bacterium
AACGATCATCGCCGGAGACCACAAAACACACATCAACATCACCTGCATAAAAAACATTTCCAATGGATATATTCTGGCGGGAATCAACCAGGGAATCCTTGTCTTCAAAGGCAACAGCAGATATTTAATCACCCCCAGGAACTATTTTAGCGCCTTTGGCCATCTTTTTCCGGGACTAAAGCTGATCGAATTACCACAACAGGAAGTATTTAAAGGTCAATTCCCTAAAATAGATGATTTTTTCGAATACACAAAATCAGATCTGTGGGTCTTATTTTCCCAGCCATCTTCGGGATTCATTTTTCATTTCGATCTCAACCGGGCACTTGCTGAAGGCATCAGGGACTACACGGTGACTACGAAAGTGGGAAACAACAACCTGGGAAACAAAATGAGGATCATCAGAACCAGGGAAAACAAGATCTGGATTGTGAGCGGCCATTATAATTCGGGCGTCATCACCTTTGACGGCAGGAAATGGAATTCGATAAAGCTAAGCCGCATTTTTGGAGGCGATGAGCTTCACACCTGCCTGATGGAAGCAAAAGACGGATCTATCTGGATTGGTGGACTGGGGAAGCTATATGTTTTTAAAGACAACAAATGGAGAGTTTATGAAGCTCCGCAATTCCCGATCCCCTATTCAAGGATCATATTTACCGAATCGACCCAGGGTATCATTTGGATTGCAGGTGTTCAGAACGAAGTCTATTATCTCGATTACTCATTAAAAAAATGGATTACTTATAAAGACTTAAACTTTGAATGTGAAGCTTCAAACGGGGATAAATGGTTTTTATCGGTAGACAACCGGGTGATCCTGCTAAGAAAAGGACGTTGGATAGCTTATTCAACAAAAGACAGCCTGATCGAAAATCCGGTTAAAATAGTTGTAACCCGGTCCGGAATGGTATGGGTTGCCGGGAGTCATCATGGGGTAGCAGCCACAGCCTATTTTGATGGGGAAAAATGGCATAAGCAATTGCATCCCTATTTATCATGGGGCATCGATTATCGTGACGTCTTTGAAGCATCCGACGGCACGATATGGTTTGGGGCAAGCGTCGATGCCCAAAAAGAAAAGGGACAACTGTCAGGAATACTCCGTTTGCAGATCTCAAGGGACCGAAAGTTTACCTGGACCCATTATTCAGCGGCACAAGGCATTACACAATCCAATGCATATGGAATCGGGCAATCAAAAGATGGAACCATATGGATGGGAGGAGCACATTTGCTTTTCTTCAATGGCAGAAATTGGGAACGCTGCAGGCAAGGTGATAAATTAAATCAATATGTGAATTGCATATACAGTAAACGGGGTCAAAATCTTTGGGTTGGATCCAGGTTTTACGGTCTGTTTTCTTATGACGGGAAAGCGTGGAAGCAGTACAACGCCAACAATGAACTGTCCAGCAATTCGATCATCAGTATTTTTGCCGTGAATGACTCCTGTATCTGGGTTGCAACAGATAATGGCATCAGCCGGTTTGACGGGAA
>JAUZOX010000008.1 GCA_030706265.1 Bacteroidota bacterium
AAAGTCCCAGCTCCCGTCGGCTTTATGCATATAATTTTCGAACATCCGGATGCGGGTCACGGTCATATGGCTTTCTTTCAATCTTTTAAACCAAGTATCTATTTCCTGTGGAGTCTGCCCTGGTTCTATAAATACTTCTGCGCCAATAAGCGGGGTCTCATCATTGGTTGTCTGAGCTATATCTTTAATTTGAAAACCTATTGACAGCACAAACAATATGATGAACTTCAAAAGTCGATGTTTAATAGAAGGAAAATAAATATCCGTCATCGTGTTGTAATTTTAATTATATTAATTTTTTAGATAAAAGTAAAATAAATCAGCAATATATTATACTCAAAGTGAAACGGAATCAGTTTTTTATGATTACCGTATTAAATAAATTTGCATGGTTATGAACATCTAAAAGATAAGTGCCTTTTACTATATCACGAGTATTCACTGAAATAGAAATCATTTGATTCGAATTGCAATTGTATTCCTTGGATAACACCTTAACCCCAACCAAATTATAAAAATCAATGTTCATCAGTTCGGGATTGATTTGTCTAATTTCAATATTTAAATGATCCGTGAAAGGATTGGGGTAAACAAAAAAATGGCCAGCTTTAATATTATTTTCGATGGAAGTTGCCAAGTCAAAATTTCCGGATAGGAATCGAACATCATAAGGATTGAGGCTTAACGGTTGTGCCATACCATGTATATATACTTTTACCTGTTCGTTTAAATGGTTGATTACCACAATGGCCTTATCTGAAGCCATCACTGATATTATATTATCGGGAGATGAACTGGTTTTATAGATCTTTGCACCGTTACTAAAGAAATCTCTTAATCCTTTTTGCGTGTAATAATAGAGTGTGGGTTGGCCTCCTCCGATGTTATTTGTATCAGTCCAAAGCCCCATCGGAAAAGACAAGCCCTGTGCATCGCCCTGCGGCTGCCAAATCATTATGTTAGAATAACCTGCGGTAATGGTTTTAACCATTCCGTCTGCCATTATCGCATTGATCAGGTCGGAGTCCTTAGAGCCTGAAGCTCCGGTCCATGCATACCATTCAGCCCACCAAACCGGCAGTGATTCTCCACCGGGCTGTTGCCTGATCCAATTGATAACATCTGAAAATTTTTGGGAAGCCTGGAAACCATCCGTGATCCAAATACCATCTTTATTATCGTTTCCACCATCAACTGTAATAAAATCTGCCCCTTTCTTATTTTGAAGCCAATATTTAATAACATCCAAAGCTCTCTGATCAATTGTACCGTATACGCCCTGCAAATTTGAGGGATTACTGATTGCATTTGTTGACCATGAATCCATTACAACATAGGGTCCGCCAACTGAAATTTTCGGATTCACCGCTTTAAGTGAATCATAAACCATATTGTACATGCGGGTATAATTTTCATAATCCCATCGATTCCCGCTGGTCTTATAAAAGCCTTTTAACTCGTTCCAAACCTGAAAGTATAAAACATCTGGATAACGACGAGCCACTACAGCACATAAATGGGCAAAATCATCATAATGAACGGGGGTAGGCGCTTTAGATCCAATGGCATTCCAATCGGTCTGCCCATTCATCGAGGGAGTATGCATCCAGGTAGGACATGCGCACAATGTTATAACCGCAACACCCTTGGTTTCGCGAATAAGATTGATCCGGTTATCTAATGATTGCCAGTACCAGTTTTCAGAGTTGGTAACTGTTGAGTCAGGCCATGGATCATCAGCCCCCCAACCCATGATGTGTTGATTTTGATAATAACAAGACGAATCCAACAGTAATTTTGCATTTATATTTGCTTGTACATTTTCCCATGAATCAATACTGTACTGTGTATGTGTAGCACCTGCACGATACGAGCTAGTTAATAATGCATTTTGGAAATCAATATTAACATCCACGATCTTATTTTGTCCTAATCCAGTATTAAGCTGAATGGCAAACGCTATTAATGTATTAATAATCAAAAATTGGGTTTTCATTTTTGATGGTTTAAACATGATGAATTTTCATCTTAATTATCACTTCGCAATCATGAGCCTTGATTCCTCTTCATCATGTAAATTTTCTGAAAGGTACTTTATGCTAATTCCTTTGATAGATCTTCACCCAGTCTACATACATTTTCACAACACCTGTCATACTTTTTTTGAAGGCATCCAATTGAATGCAGAGATGATGGGGTACATGGGGGATGGCGTTAACATCGTTTAAAGTCCAAACCAGTTTACCATCACGGTACATCCGCAATTCTTTTTCTTCCCATTCCATTGCGATGATATGCCATTTCGTGGCATCTGCATTTTGCTGAAAATGATATTGGGTATGTGGTGTTGTGCCATAATGGATGTATGTATGAAAAGGATTGCGGGATCCAACTGTGCTTGTTTCATACATATCATTTTCTCCATCCATCGGCCATCTTTCCGATTGAGGCCATGTCAGGATAACCCCACTGGTTGCTTCACTCGAATCTGGTTCCGTGCGTACCTTGAATTCAAACTTCCCGTATTTGTAATTCATTTTGTGAGCCATTCCTCCTGAAACAATGTTTCCATTGATCATCTGGGCTGTAACAACCAGGAGTCCTTTTGAAACAGAGAAGGCTTCAGGCCTTCTTAAACCATTACCTGCATGGCCAGGACTATTGTAAAACGCCCAATTTGCGGTATTTACAGATGATCCTGAAAAATCATCTCGGAAAACCAACCTCCAGGTAGAACCTGACGATTTTTTAAGATTTTTTTTGTCACTATTTCTTTGACCGAAAGAAGTACCGAATTCCAATAGCATCAGGCAAATCAAAGTGTTAATTAAAATCTTTTCCATAGTTAGCCATTTAATAATATTTTAAACTCCTTTTATATTTTTCTGAAATACTGTTTTATTTGTATCCTAATTGGATAAAATTTATGCCCTACTTATCAAAAATTTTAAATTTTATAGGATCAAAACAGGATATAGCTGATTATTTTAGTCAAGGCCGCTGATATATTTTAACCCAATCGACATACATCCTTACAGTTCCTGTCATATTTTTTTTAAATGCATCCAATTGGATACACAAATGATGGGGCACATGAGGTATGGCATTAACATCGGTTAATGTCCAAACCAGCGTACTATCACGATACATTCTGATTGCATCTGCTTCCCATTCCATAGCAATGGTATGCCATTGTGTCGCATCTGCATTTTGTCGAAAATAGTATTGCGTACTTGGTGTTGTACCATAATGAATAAAGGTATTAAAAGGATTGCGTGATGCACCAGTCCCTGTTTCGTACATGTCATTTTCACCATCCATCGGCCATCTTTCCGATTGAGGCCAAGTCAGGATTACACCACTTGTTGCTTCACTCGGATCCGGTTCCGTGCGTACCCTAAATTCAAACTTCCCGTATTTGTAATTCATCTTATGAGCCATCCCACCAGATACAAGATTTCCATCTACCATTTGGGCGGTAACAACCAGAAGTCCATTTGAAACGGAAAAGGCTTCCGGCCTTCTCAAACCATTACCCCCATTTCCAGGGCTGCTATATATTCCCCAATTATCAGTATTTAAAGATGTACCTGAAAAATCATCCTCAAAAACCAGTTTCCATGTAGATGCCAAGGGTGGTTTGCTTGTAGTATCTGCCTTTTGAGCTGTTTGATCTGTTGTGTCGGATTTTTTACTACATGAAACATTTATAGTTCCAATGACCACTATTAAAATCCAGGGGTAGATTAAATATCTTTTCATGCGTAAATAATTTGTATTAAATCGGTCGCATGAAACTCGCATGGATGATTTTCATGGGTGTTTTTGTTTTCAAACATGCTCGTCTCATATATTTTATTTCAATTCAATATTACAATCGTTGATCTTATAAAAGCTGGTAAAGTAATTTTTCCGTTTTTAATTTGAACCACAGTCCATTTATCATTCCAGGGATCATATACTTTAGCATGAGTATAATTTGTGCTACCCGTTACTGCTGTATCAAATGAAACATCATTCCTAAGCATGGGGCGATTGCCTTGTTGTAGTTCAGATTTCCAATTACTTGTTGCATCCCGGTACCATATCATTGTGGTTTTTGAGCCAAGTAATCCATAACACCTCACAGAATCCTTAGTAAATGTAAATGGAATGAATTTTTCTTTTATGGGATTTATGCCTTTTATAATAGCATTAAACCTTTTATAATGATACCATAAATTTTGCCGTTCCACATACGAATCCCAATGCCACAATGACCCACAACCCGATGTACCGCAGAAGAACGGCGTAAAAATCATGTCGTGGATGAATACACCTGCTGTATCCTTTTCATAGAGTTTATTGGGTCCTGAATGATTGGCTTCTACTGCCCCAAGCTCATTAGCAACGATTGGTTTCATGACTTCTGGTCGATATACAAATTGTATGGCATTGGATATCAACAAATCAATGGGACCATGAACATAATCATATTGATTCCAAGCATTTCCAGGATCTAAATAGCGATGCACCGTAATATATTCATCGTTCTTGATCGACAATAATTTTTCATAACGTTTGTCAGCGTCAACCGAATGCATGCTCCCTAGAGTCTGTACAATGAGATGATTGGGAAACAAAGCTTTTACTGAATCCAATATCTGGTTAGTAAAGGGGAACCATTCCTTGTTATCAATGGCATCCATTTCATTCCATAACTCCCAGCTAAAAATCTGCTTACAATTTTTGTATCGATCGGATAGTATTTTTACCCTGTTTAAATAAGTCCTAATTCCTTCTGCCGTAGTGATATAATCATGTATATCTTTAAAAGGTCCTCCATTTTCAACTGACATAAATGATCTGTTTGACCAGGATTCTGTACCTCCCTTACTCTCCGGCTTAATGCTTCTGATGTGTTGTAAAGTAAATTTCAACCTGATGTCATATTTCTTTGCCAAACTTATAATGCTATCGATCCTTTTAAATTTAACCTGGTTATATTCGCCCACCTTTGTATCTTCTATTTCTAGAAAAGGAGAACTAATCCAGATTCGCATGGCATTGCCTCCATTTTCTGAAAAGTGCCGGAAATACTGATTTATCTTTTGAAAGACTTGATCATCATTCCCGTTGGGTATGACAAAATTGATCATTACTGGAATCCAGGGTTTACCATCATTGGTTTCAAAGTATCTGGGATTTTCTTTACTGACCCGCACAAATTCATTCTTACTGCCAGTTCCTATGACTCTCTTTAGGTTTGCACATGAAGCTAAAAGGAACATCAGTAAAATTGAAAATAATATTCTGCTTTTCATCATGTTGTTTTTAAAGCATTTCACTATTAAGGGCTTATTACAAAAATGGATACATATTATATTATGACAACAGTTAAACATTTAAAAAATACAACATCGGAGTGCTCGAATTCCTGACTAAAAGAAGAATACCAGCACTCCGAAGTGCATTGCCATTTCTATAATATATTCACCTTAATGCGACTTAAGGTTCTTCGGATATCGTAATATTGTCCAAAGTTATGGTCCCCAAATTACCTCCGTAGCTGCAACCCTTAATTACAAAATAAATAGTACCGGTTACTGTAGCTGTGAATAGACCTTGCTGTCCGACACCAGGACCTATGCAACCCACGTCTGCCATATTTCCTTTTGTTATAGGTGTTTTAGAACATGCACCGGCAGTCCAGGTATTAAATCCGATGTAATAATTATCACTGTATTGACCACCAGAAGACGGCTTTGTAGCACCAAAAAACATCTCAAAAGACGAGTTGTTTGCCGTTCCGGTAGAAGTAACATCGGCTGAAAACCTGTACTTCTTACCAGCAGTAACTTGGAATGCCTGATAAACGGCATCATTGCTTGTAACGTTTCCAGTACCATTGCTCCAGGATAGGACTCCGTTAAATACAATGTTACTGGGAGTACGCCCGCTACCAATGCCATTGTCTTGTGGAACTATAGTCCAATAAGCAGCACTTGCAGCTGACATATCACTGCCCTTTAATAAGTTTATTACAGGTGGAACGGGCATAAACGTTGCCGCATTAATTACAACCACGGTTCTGCTAAGCGATTGATTTAACTCATATCGGGTAGGATTAGAAATCCTCACCGTCAATACAAGTTTTTTGTTGTAATAGCTACCATAATTTGCAATCAATTTTGCTCTGTCAATGGTCAAATGAAAGGTAGCTTCTCTTTTCCCATCAGGCACAGTTATACTTGACGGAATCGAATAAACATCAGCAGGTAATAAGGCCGCATTCGCAATGGATCCTCCTGCAATGATGGAATTAGTCGTATCAACGTCTGCTGCAACTTTTACAGTAAAGCTATTTAAAGTTTCCAATCCTGATCGATACACACCTAAATCAATATCGATCGTGTTTTTGACGGTGTCAACCGCATAATTGTTAATTCCATTATTCAGGGGAACAGCGTAAATATTGGTACTGCCTCCATTCATAATAGAGGCTTGCGGCATATAAATCTTTGATATACCCCATGGCTTTTGGTTGTCACCTTTATCACAGGACAAGTAAACAAAGACTGTCAGCAACGTAATAAAGTAAAAAATATTTTTATTTAAGCGTGTCATTATTTTTTGATTTATATAAGTTAACACAATGAATGAACCAAATTTATTTTATTTACTCCTTTTAATTACCACCCCGGATTTTGCTTCATGACTCCTTTTGATTTGCTGATTTCTGTTTGTGGTATAGGATAATAATACATCTTGGGAGCTATAAATACCCTGTTTTCTACCGAAAACCCAGTATAAGTAAATGAATTATCAGCATTCTTTGTGACTTTAATACCTTTCAACGGTTGATTGAGCACGGTCTCGGCATCCTTCCATCTTAGAAGATCCCAATACCGATGATCTTCAAATGCAAGTTCTATTCTTCTTTCCTGTTTGATCTTATCTCTCATTTCAGCCTGGGTAGTAGCTACAACTGGAGGCATTGAAACGCCTGTTCGGCTTCTGATTGTATTGACAGCCTGACGTGCAGTCATCCCCCACCCATTATCATTATCCGGCCCATAAGCCTCATTCATTGCTTCTGCATAGTTCAACAA
The DNA here is from genome assembly GCA_030706265.1 of Bacteroidota bacterium. Classification (GTDB taxonomy): domain Bacteria; phylum Bacteroidota; class Bacteroidia; order Bacteroidales; family Cfx3-03; genus Cfx3-03. The sequence goes on from JAUZOX010000008.1 coordinate 7,092, forward strand.
TATCTCGCCATACCTGAATAATATCCAACTACGCAAATTAGATTGATTATTTACCAAATTCAGATTTGAATTAAGAAATTTCTTGAGATAATATCCGGTCTTGGAAGTATTAGTATTCGTCCAGGCATCCGTTCCCCCAATCCAGGTTTGAATAGTACGGCCATTCCATGTATCATTATTTTTGACAACAGAATAGCCCAAACGGGGATCCCTGTTTGCATAAGGATTAGTTGGATCAGGTGTACCCGTATATTCATAAGCCGAAACCAGGTTCTGTGAAGGTGTGACGCCACTGTTACCACCAGGAGTCCCAATAGGATAATTCTTCTTTTCCAGGTCATTTGTAGCACCGAGACGAATATCCCAAATGGTTTCTGAACTAAGCGTGGTATTGTCAACCAAGAATAAGTTCTGGTAATTAGAATAAAGCGAGTAGTGATTCAAAGCAATAACATCATGAGCAGCAGTAGCAGCTCTTTGCCATTTTGTTAAATCATTGGTTGGGTTGTGAAGCGGACTTGCGGCATAAAGTAAAGCCCTTGCCTTTATGGCCATAGCTGCACCTCTTGTGATACGGCCAGTTTTTGATACATCAAAGGTTTTCCAATCAACTTGTAGACTGTCTTTTACTGCATCAATTTCAGAAACCACATAATTAATGATGTCATCGAAGCTTGCTCTTGGAAGATCGGTATTTTCATTAGATTGAAGTGTTTTGGTTACCAAGGGTACTCCACCATAACGTTTTGCAAGGTCAAAATAAAAATAAGCCCTCAAAACACGACTTTCCTTACGAAGCCAGTTTACATCCTGAACATCCAGTTTGTATTGCCATTGTTTATCCGAGATGGTATCCCGGTTTAAAGCTAAAAAGGTCTTATAGTTGGTTGAATGCTCAAGAAAATAATTCGCGGCTCTTATACCCTGATAGTCGTGATAATACACATTATCCGGATTATTATAAGCATTCCAGCTACCTTGATTAAAAAGCTGAGCATTTGAAGTGGAAGCCGTTTGTTCAGCTTCATCACTGACTGCTGCAAAGAGGTTATTGTCAATGCCATAAAACCCATTTGTTAAATAAGTATAAGGTGCATAACCAAAAGACCATAGTGTATTGTAATCAGTTGATATATTTTTATCAGTTAATGCGGTATCAATCTTGGTATCCAACTTATTACATGCGGTAATTAATAATCCAATTGTGATTATAAATATAAGAGGATAGTATTTTTTCATTTTCATAATGTTACAAGTTAAAAATTAACAGAAATACCTAAGTTATAAGATTTCACTGCTGGATACCCACTAATTGTTTCCGGGTCAATATGATAATTCCTCAACAATGGACTCAATGTTAAGAGGTTAATGCCATTTACATAAATGCGTGTATTTGAAAGATGTAACCTTTTTTGCAAAGAGACAGGAAGCGTATAACCAATTTCAACATTACGCAGTCTCATGAAATTTCCATTTTTCATCCAGAATGTCGAATTAATATAATTATTGTTGTTTGCCAAAGTTGTCAAACGAGGATAAGTAGCCGTAGAACGGGTATCGATATTTTGTGAAGGATAATATGCCCACCGTCCCTCAGCAATAGAATAAACATTGCCATTGTTTACAAAAGCCTCGGTCTGGTTGGCAATATCCAACAGATTGATCGTTCTACCAGTAACGCCCTGAAGCAATACCCGAACGTCGAATCCTTTGTAGCTTGCGCTAATGTTAAACGAATAATTGAATTGTGGCATGTACGTCTTTCCAACTCTAATCATGTCCGCTTGATCAATCTTACCGTCATGATTTTGATCTACGTACTTTATGTCACCTGGCTCTACAGCGCCAAAAGTTGGCACGGGCAGTGCTGCTTTCAAGCTTCCATCGCTGCTAAAGTCAGTAATATCATAAAATCCGTTGGCTTGATATCCGAAAGTAGATCCAATCTGATTTCCCGTTTGAGCTGCATTGGGTGATACAGGAGGAATTTCAGCCATATAATCAATTTTATTTGAATTATAAGATGCCATTCCACTTATATTGTATGTAATTTCTCCGATGTTGTTGTTGTAATTTAGACTCGCTTCTATGCCTTTACTGGTCACCTTACCGATGTTCTTATATGATGGAGTTGCTCCAAATAAACCCATCAAAGAATTATCCAAGGTAACAATACCTGATCGTTTATCGATAAAAGCATCCAATGTTACATCAAGTTTCTTGTATAGTTTGGCATCAACACCCATATCATATTTCATGCTTTGTTCAGCAAAAATATCGGGATTGGGTACATAAGCTTGCTGTAAACCACTTCTCCATGTAGGATTACCATTTCCGGTTGGGAAACCACCGGAATTGGTATAATATTGCTGGTAAAGATAACGACCATTTGAGAAGCTATCATAGCCCGTTTTGCCAACAGATGCTCTTAATTTTAAGAAATCGATGTTCTGATTACCTTGCATAAAAGGCTCATTAGATATGATCCATGCACCTGCCAAAGCAGGATATAATCCCCAACGATTTCCTTTTGCATAATTATCAGAGCCACTGTAAGCAAAACTCAGATCGGCTGTATAACGATTTCGATTTACAAAGTGAACTTTTCCACCTAAATTTTCATGACCATATACATCATTTACGCCAGCAGCTCCATTTTGATTTGCATCAACCATGTAAGTATATTGGAGATAATTTACCGCTGCCGATAAATTATTTTCACCAAAAGTTTTATCATAACCAATCATTCCTTGAAATTGATTCCAATTCATTTGATTGGTACCATAATCATCCCAGATTGAATAATTGCTATTCTTATTGGTCGTTTGTGTCACATCGTCTATTACCCTGGCATAATCCTTGGTCACATTATAACTTCCACGTGTCCACGTATTGAATGATGCGCCCTCATTTACATAAAGACCACTTGTGATGAAATCCAGTTTCTCTTTTAAATTAAAGTTGGCCAATAAGGTTCGATCATGTGTTGAAGTATACCCCAATGCATTAATTGAAGCTAAAGGATTATTCGGATAGGTAGTTGTACCGGTCCAAGTTCCATTATTATTCTTCGCAGGATAAATATTGGAAGGATACCTGGCCAGATTTGACCACAATGTATTTCCGTCATAGTTTGGATATCTTCTGTCTTGAACACTTCCCCCAATATCGACTTTTCCTTCAAAAATCTTAAACATATTGAAATCAAGGTTAGTTCGGATATTATAGTTTTGCAGGGTGGCATTGGAATGTGTATCATCATTTTTGACGTTATAAAATCCCTGGTCATTCAAATATCCCAGCATTACAAAATACTGAGCCGCAGTTCCACCTCCGCTAAAAGAAGCATCAGTTGTTGTAAAAGGAGTGTTATTATTCAATACTTCCTTATACCAGTCTACATTTGTTCCTGCTCCGGTTTTATAATTCTGCAACTGAGCTGTAGTAAAAACAGGACTCCATACTCTTCCATTATCATTGCTTACGGCTTCATTGTACAAACGGGCATAATCATATGAACCTAAGGGTTTATTGATATTAAAGGGTTCCTGAAATCCGGTCCTTATTTGCAATTGTACTTTGGGCAAACCTATTTTTCCTCTTTTAGTAGTAACCCATATCACCCCATTGGCTCCTTTCATTCCAAATGGAGCCAATGCAGCCGCATCTTTCAAAATAGAAATACTTTCGATTTCACCCGGAGACAAATACTGAAAATAATTAAAATCAGCCTGAAAACCATCAACATATATTGCATAACTTTCATTATTATAGCTGCCAGTTCCACGAATCTTCAATGAAGCTGCATCATATCCGGGCTGACCCGAACCTTGGTATACGGTTAACCCCGGAAGAAGTCCATAAAGGGTATTTGAAATATTGGCTACCGGCGTTTTGAAAAGGACATCACCCGAAACACTAGAAACCGCCGCAGACGACGTATTTTTATTGACACTAAACAGCGCACCGGGTTCCTTTTGTTGTTCTGCTGCATTAAATGATGTATCTTTTTGTATTTTGACGCTTCCCTCTTGTGCCAGAATGGGACTTTCGGCAATGAGGATCCCCATAATAAGCAGCAACCATTTAGTCACAGAATGACTTATATATATTTTAACCATGTTATTTTTATTTTAAATTGACTTTAAATTGATCTTTATCCAAACAAATACATCTTAGTATCTTGGATTTTGGACCAAATAACCTTTGTTAATCTCTTTAATAGGAATAGGACTCAGGTACTGATTAGGGCTCCAATATCCGGTGTAAACGACCTTTGTCACATATGTTTTATAGTCAGAAGCGACTAATCCGTAACTACCATTAACATAAGTAAACACAAATGATTTTTTATCCCCGCCGATAATACCATTACCGATATCGGGTAATTTCCAATGTTTAACATCAAAGAACCGATGTCCTTCTTCATAAAATTCTACAGCCCATTCGCGTTGAATCATTTTACGTAAGTTAACCTGATTGGTTTCTGTAATTTCGGGTAACCCGGCTCTGTCTCTTATCACGTTAAGATAGGGTAGTGCCACTGAAGGCTGTCCCAATTCATTATAGGCTTCGGCACAATCCAAATAAAACTCAGCTAACCTATATATTGGAAATTCAAACCAATTTCTTGTCCCGGCATGATACCAGAATTTCACTCTACGTCCGCATGCTTCTGTTCCTCCGCGGCCTTCCCAGGTTGAACGACCTGACATTGTTTGACTATTCCAGTTAACATCATTAGGATTGTTCCAGGCATCCATCCCAGCTGCTGCGGCAGAAGCCTTATACCTTGGCTCCATCTGCTGCATTTTGGCGGCATATTCAGAATATGGACTTTCGGTTGTTGCCCATGTTTGTTCCGTTCCATCCGCTTTCACATATTGTGAAATCTGGTAAAAACTCATTCCATTTGCACCACCGCCTTCCGTACGTTGGTCATAATTGCCAAGGTTCCCTTGATATTTATAGGCCAGAAGCACTTCAGGATTATTGGGGGTCGAAACAGCCGTTCCATAATCATCCAAAGGAGATCCAGTATTGATAACATGATAGAATTTTGTGGAATTGGCCCAATCCAATACCGCCTTACAAGCGTCAGCTGCTTTCTGCCATCTGTTTTGATCTACGTTTCCAAAACAAATCAATTTATTATTGGCCCCGAGATCAAGATATGGAGTAGCCGAGTTAAATAAAGGACGTGCAGCAAACATCAAAGCTTCTGCTTTTATAGCTAAAGCGACTCCTTTGGTAACACGGCCTTTCCAGTTATCAGGATAACTATTCGGGAGAACTTGAGCTGCTTCATCACAAAGTTTAACGATAAAATCAAGGGTTTGCTGTAAGCTGGCTCTTGGTATTTTAATGGAATCAGTTGCCGAAAGACTTTTAGTAACAATGGGAACTCCGCCATATCGTTTAAACATTTCTTCATAACGATAAGCCGTCAAAGTTTTCATTTCTGCTTTGACCTGATCTTTTTCGCTTTTCGACATGTCTTTAACCTTGTCTATATTTTCCATGACAAGGTAATTTTGCCTCAGACATTTGAAATTAAAGACAAAGCTGTCGTCACTTATCTGTTTGCCGCTTCCATCATCTGCTTTCATACCACTTCTTTGGATCATCCAGCCATCTTCCCAATTGTATTTTAAATCATTCAGCTCTCCTGAAATATGGCTCAATGTGCTGGAACACAACCCATAGTCTCTGTTGCCATCCCAGCCTGATAAAGTAATACCCACCGATAAACTCTCTGCATAAGCCATCGCAATAGCAGCTTGTGACTTTTGACTCGTGGAGAAAATAGAATCTACATTCACATCGTTTCCTTGTGGCTTTCCAAGAAAATCTTTGGTGCAGGCCGAAAGACCGAAAATCAATATCGAGGCTACGGCTATATATTTTCCTATACTTATTATTTTCATAACAAATTTTTTAATAAATTAAAACTGAATATTTACACCAAAATTATAAATGCGGGTCATGGGGTATAAATAACCATCACTAGCACCTCCTGCGTTCAGTTGTTCAGGATCTATTCCATCCATCAGTTTCGTCCATGTGTAAATATTATTCCCATTGAAGAATACCCTTAATCCATTGATACCGGCTCGCTTTAAAAAGTTGACATTGCTAAACTGATAGCTGACTTCAATATTTTTTAACCGAACGAAATCATTGGACTTCAGCCAAAAATCACTAAATACCCCATCTTGGGTAGAATAGGTTCTGATTGAAGCCCTGGGGAATGTGGGGGTAATTCCTTGTGCGACCTTTTCCGGTGTCCATCTGCCATCATATTGGAATTGCTCGGCAGCTCCTGAGGTCATATAGAAAGGATTCGTTATATAAAAAGAGGTCAATGGCATTGAGCCCTGTGCCGAACCGATGAAAAGCATTGAAACTGAAAAGCCTTTATAGCCTATGCTTAAAGTAGAATTAAAGGCATAGCGGGGCACGTTTGAATATTCAATGGGCACTTTATCCTGAGCATCAATCTTTCCATCACCATTGATGTCCACATAGCGAATATCGCCCGGTTGGACCTTATTACCATCGGTACTAGAATATGGCCGGTTAACGGCTTCATCATTCGTATTATAAAAGCCTTCCGAATGTAAACCCTTGAACTGACCCAAACAGAAACCGGTCTGGTTCATCCATGCATAAGGATATGCCGGTTCATCCATGTAGTCAATCTTGTTATTGGCATACGACACATTCGCTTTTATGCTGTAATCGATTTTACCAATCTTATCGGTCCATCCCAATTGCAATTCATATCCATGATTTGTGACCTTTCCGATATTGGCAGGAGGAAGACTAGCCCCTACTGTAGCAGGAATCGTTCCCAGGTTCCATAAGATGTTATCCCTCTTTTCCTTGAATATATCTCCGACAAATGAAAGCCGATTCTTGAAAAAGTTTATTTCCAATCCAATGTTGGTCTTCTTTGCACGTTCCCAGGTTACAGCCGGGTTTCCCACTGTACTTTCATAAGCACCGGCATAGAAAGGATCCAGGCTTCCACCATTTGAATTACCATAAGAATAACCGCCATAGATCCAATTTCCACCATAACCCCAGGTACTGGGAAGATAGAGGAATCGTGAACCCCCAATCTGATCATTTCCGACTTCACCATAAGATCCGCGCAGTTTCAACCAGGTGACTATATCATTTTTAGGGAAAAGATGTTCATTTGACACAATCCATCCTGCAGAATAGGCAGGGAATAAGCCAAATCGTTTATTAACCGGGAAGTTTTCAGAACCATTATATCCCATATCGACTTCGGCAAGATAACGTTGATCATAGGAATAAGTCGTCCTGGCCGCCATACCCATAAGTCCGGATGGAACATTATAACTTAACGAAGGGTCGAATCTTTTTTGTGCATTCATCAAGACTAAACCCGTTACAGCATGTTTTCCGAAAGTTCTGTTGTAGTTTGAAGCAAGTTCAAAGTACTCCCGACGTTGTTTGTAGTCATTATAATTGTCTTGAACGTATGATGCCCCAATAGAGCCACCATAGAAAAGCAACTGAGAAGGATCAGAAGGATTTCGGGTTACCGTATATTCCGGAACAGGTTGTGAACGATAAACTCCCTTTACATATGTATCGTTGTATGAAACCGTACCGGTCAGAGAAAGTCCCTTGGTCAAATATTCCAAGTTATGAGTGATTTTTATATTTGCATTAAGATTCGTGTTATACGTTGTCAGGTAAGGCCTTGACAGGAAATTGGTTATAGGTGAAAATCCTCCGCCACCTTTTGCCTGGAGGGGATTAGTATTGCTAATATAGGCATTGACCAGTTTACCGTCAATGATACCGGGACCGACATATGGAGGTCCATCCAATATTGCAACCATCATTGCTTTGTGCCTGCTGTATGACTGAGTAATATTTCCATCTTGAGCATTACCCAAAACGCCGCCATTTGTAGCAAACTGCCCAGATACATCTGCTGTGACTTTTAGATTTTTAATCACATCCACGTCATAGTTCGAACGAAAGTTGTATCTCTTGTAATATGAATTGATATTCGCCGCCCCATAATTGGCATTGTTAAATTCACCTTCCTGTGAAAAATAACCCAACGAAGTAAAATACCTTACTTTTTCAGTTCCACCCGATACATTCAGATTATATTGTTGCTGTGGAGCTGTTCCACCATATTGTTCTTTAAAATAGTCATGACTGCCATAATATAATGCAGGACTTTTTAACAAGGCAGCCTTTTTATCTGGCGATAGATTCATTGCCTCCACCTCTGCAGGCGTATAATCCCGATCGTGTTGAAATTTCCATAATTCATCATTGGTAAACAAGGAAGAAAAATAGCTAGGGTCGTTATCGGTTAGGATTGCTTCATTTCTATATAATGCATAATGGTAGGAATCCAGCATTTTCAAATTAGAGGTCAACTGAGTCAGCCCTATATTGGAAGTAAAACTGATTTTAGGCTTTCCTGCAACACCCCTACGAGTAGTCAATATTATAACACCATTGGCACCACGTACTCCATAAACTGCTGTTGCAGAAGCATCCTTCAGTACACTGATGTTTTCAATTTCGTTTGCATCAATTGCATTTAATATGGAAAAGCTGCTTTCAACCCCATCAATGATGACAAGAGGGCTTTGCCCCGAAGTATTAAGCGTACCAACCCCCCTGATCATGATCGTGGCTGCATTATCGCCAGGCTCCCCACTGGATTGAAGTGCAGAAAGCCCCGAAATCCTTCCTACTAATGCATTACTAATATTAGAAACCGGGGTTTGCACCAGATCTTGAGTTTTCACCGATGCAATTGATCCTGTCACCGTTTCTTTCTTTTGGGTTCCATACCCGACGACTACAACTTCATCAAGTGTCTTCATAAATTCAACCAGTTTGATGGTGAGGAGACTATTATTATTAACCTCAACCTCTTGTTTTTCATATCCTATATACGAAATTTCAAGAATTGCATTGGGCGATGAAACGGAAATTGAAAACGCCCCGTTTATATCGGTAATCGTTGCATTGGAAGTCCCTTTTTCTTTAATGGATACACCGATTAAAGTTTCAAGAGTCTTTGCCGAGATTACCGTTCCCTTGACTTTATATTTTGGGGCAGCCTTGTTAGGGGATAAAACAATCAGGTTATGATCGAATATCTTATAATTAAAATTATTAGATCTTGAAAGATCGTTCAGAACTTCAATTACAGGAGTCTTTTCGGTAGAGAGATATACTCTTTGCTTCATATCAATCTGCTCAGTCCGGTAAAGGAAACGATAACTTGTATTTGCTTCAATATTCTTAATAACTGATTCAAGAGACAAGTTTTTTTGTTTAAAACAAATTTCATTATTCTGAGAATAGACATTACCAGCAATTACAGGAAAGATAGACACTAGAAGAAAAAAAGTAGAAATCTTCATTGTTCTGATGATTTGAGTAGTGCGTTTATTAATAATTACACTTCGGGTAAAAATTTTCATTATTTTGTACTGTTTAATCAAATGTTTATTTAATTATTTATCCTTCTTTTCCACAGACCTGAAGTAAGAGGCATTGGGTTAAAAATGAGCCGGAAAGGGGTGCAACCCGATCCGGTTTGTTTCTTTAGTATTTCAATATATCATAGGCACTTCTTTTGTGAATTTGATTTAAAATCCTAAAACATTACTTATTCTTATACACGGTGAAAATGATTATTTATACTGTATTAATAATCATTTTTCATGCGTAAATAATTTGGATTAAATTGGTCGTATGGAACGTACATGTAAGATTTTCATCGGTATTTGTGTTTCAAACATGCTCGTTTCATTTATAACGACTTAAGAACCAAGACACCCGTCTTCAATCCATTTGCCATGGCATTCACTTTGACTTCACCTCCTGTCTTTCCTGCTTGCAGTATCAACTGGCATTTGCCATTAAACAGGCTTCTATGATAATTTCCATCATCTGTCTGATCGGGTTCATGACAGCTGGGATCACCATTTCCTACCCCTAAAATCCTGGCATCTCCCGATACAGAAAATTGAATCAGATTATGGGCGTCCGGCACTTCTCTTCCTTCCCGATCAACAACCATTACATTGATGACCGCAGCATCGCTTCCATTTGATGAAAGTACTTTCTTGACCGATTCCAGAACTACCTGTTCCGGAGCACCGGTCGTCTCAATTTTACTCTTTAGTATGCGTCTGTTCTTATGGGCTACGGCAGATAAAACGCCAGGACGATATTTCACCTCCCATTCCAGATGCCCGTTGACTGGCATGATCTTTTTACCCAGGCTCTTGCCATTCAGGAACAACTCGACATCCTGTGCGTTTGAATTCACCCAAACTTTGATAGGCTGCTCTTCCTTTCCTTTCCAGTTCCAATGCGGACTGATATGTAAAACATCCTTATCTGACCACCAGCTTTGATAATAGTAGTATATATTCTTTGGAAAGCCACAAACATCCATGATTCCGAAGTGAGAGTTGATGTTAGGCCATTGGAATGGTGTTGGTTCACCCCGGTAATCGAAACCGGTCCAGACAAACCCACCCATAAACCATGGGCGATCTACAGCTATATTCCACCATTGTTCGGCTGTAGACGCCCAGGCTGGGTAATTAACATCATAATCACTAAGGTAACACAAAACACTATCTTTTGCATATATACCGCGGGTTGTCACCGTACTTCCCACTTCGGATCCCAGAACCGGTTGGTCAGGATGTTCCCGATGATATGCATCAGCTCCAAACAAATTGTAATTGAAGCCTCTGACCGGAACAACTTCATCGATCCCGGTAAATACATTGCCCAAATTCACTGAGCAGGTGCAGGTTCTGCTCGGATCCAGTTCTTTTAACTTTTGGATCAGGCTCTGCGCAACTCGCTTCCCGATGCTATTTGCCTGGATGACCTCCTCTTCGTTTCCAATATTCCATAAGAACACAGAGGGGTGATTCCGGTCTCTCGTTATCAACCGCTCAAACTGACCAAGATATTCCGGTTCGCTATTGAGCTGACGGGTCTCATCAAGAACCAGCATTCCAAGACTGTCACAGGCATCAAGCAATTCGGGAGTAGGAGGATTGTGGCTTGCACGGTAAGCATTTGCTCCCATCTCCTTGAGCAAGCCAATCCGGTAATACTGTAAATAATCGGGCATGGCACTTCCCACACCGGCATGATCCTGATGACAACATACTCCTTGTATTTTAATGCTTTTACCATTTAAGGCAAGCCCCTTATCCTTGTCAATCGTAATGGTCCTGATCCCGAACCTGGTTTTTACTTCATCATTTATTTGGTCGCCCGATTTCACTACCGATACGACCCTGTACAGATAAGGATCGTCTAAATTCCATAATCTCACATTCTTTAACGTGACCGACTGTTTGACGGTCTTGGTTTTATTTGAGCCAATACTTAAGAATAGGGCATCCGTTTGTGCTACCTTTTGGCCATTGCGATCTGTAATGTATGAATAAGCTTCGCACCTTGCATCTTTCAGATCCTGATTTACGACTTTGGTTTCAATATTGAGGGTTGCATCGTTATTCTGAACATTGCTGCATACGTAAACTCCATCGGGCACAATATGCAGGTTATCATATTTAGTCAACCAAGCATGACGGTATATGCCGGCCCCTTCATAAAACCACCCTTCATACTGCGTAGCATCAACCCGTAGCACAATCACATTAGGTTGATCATAGCGAACATAATCGGTGATATCGAATGAAAAGCTACCATACCCGCTCATGTTGCTTCCGATGTAAAAGCCGTTGACCCAAATCTTGCTGTCCCGAAATACGCCATCGAACCTGATGACCATTCGTTTATTTGAATCGGCTTTGCTGAGTTCAAAATTCTTACGGTACCAACCAATGCTATTTTGTGGGAACAGCCCTCCTATCGCCTTGTAACCATGCGACTTGATCTCCTCATTTTTTGAATTGACAAAAGGAAGTTTAACCACCCAGTCATGCGGCAAATTAATGCTTTCCCATCCGCTGTCATTATACTTTGGATCTATGCATGTTCCGTAAGCTTCACCTGTCTTGGCAAATAACCTTGCAATGCCATAGTTAAAATCCTTCTGAAAGTCGGTAGCATGCCCCAAATGAAATTTCCAACCCGTATCAAAATTAAGCCGTTCAGTAAATTTGTCTTTCTGGGCAAATGAAACGATGGTTGCAAAAAACAATAATTGAATAAATAGGATGATTTTTATATTTTGCATGATGGTAAGTTTATTGAATAGATCTCAATTGTTTAAAAATATCTTTTGGTTGATGTTGACTGTCATTTCACTTTTTCGGATTAGCAGAAACAGATCTTGCATAATGTGACCAGTTCTGATCCATTCCCTTGAATGCAACATATGCCGGCAGGAAGGTGGTTTCCACATTGCTCCCGTTCAAATATTTCGTAACCAGACCGAAATAGGTATTGTTCGCATTCACCTCATGAAAGATGTACCAGCAAATGGGCCTGGAATAAGGCATGTTTTGAATCAACATTTGAATGGTTTCTTTCAGGTACACAGCCTTTATTTCTTCACTGCTGACGATCCCGGGAGAACTGATATTACCGGTATGGAAACCAATTTCGGTAATCCAGATGGGCATATCGTTTTTAGGCTTTGGCCATGCCAACATTTTACTTTTAAAGCTGAGCATTCTTTTATAACATTGATCGGGAACCGGGTTGCTATTCACGGCATAAGGATGAAAAGCCACCTCGTCAAAATATTGATATGCCTTTTCCACGGTAAGGCGGTCCATAAAATCCTCCATGATCCATTCGGATAATCCTCCCAAAATGACAGTGGCCTTGGGATCAACCTCTTTTATGGCCTTGTAACTCAATTGCAGCCATTGGACAAACCGATGTACCCCTGAATTATATGGAGAATTGAAATCGTTGCCACCCCTTCCAACTTCTTTTCCAAGATTCCAGGATCCATCCAGATTGGCCTCATTTTGAATTTCCCAATAATGAATATCCTGCTTGAAATGCCTGACAAAATCTTTTAACCTGCTGACCTGTTCGGCTTGCTGTACCGAATCACCCAGATCATTTGTCGGATTCGACTTGTTATAACAACAGATAATTTCAATGTGATGTACCTTGCACTGTTTCACCATTGCTTCTGCTTGTGAATAGTCCTTTCCAGCCGTGACCCATACCCTGGCCCACCTGATGCCACAATCCGCAATCTGTTTCCCGTCATTGCTTGTTTCCTCCGATTTCCAATCCCTGTTAAACGGCTCCCATACAATGCCTTTCCAGTTATTAGTCACCAGATTACGATACGGAGTTGCATAAATTTTACCTTCCCCTGAGGTCTGTGCATTTACAGGCATCCAAATGAAGGCACTCATGGCCACAATAAGACAGAAGTAATACTTCATTTTTACCAATTTTATAAATTTGTTTATTCTTTATCCACTTGCTAAGGTCAGTTTTAATATGAGTAAAAAATGACAAACAAGAATTTGACAGTTAAAAACGTGCTTCGTTGAAGCTAATAAAACCACCCCCGATTGAACAGCAAGAGGAACTTCTGTGACCGGTATCGATAATAAACCAATTTGTCCTTTGATTATGTCGTTCTTGATTACCTGATGACATAAATTACAATGTAATGGTATATCAATAAAATGATAATCAACAGAAAGATATCTATTCTGTTCTTATGGTTGGAGTAAAGCGTTTAGCGCAATTACTTATTTTGTTTCGATCTATTTTTTCATAACTTTGTCAAGTTTAGTCAGACATTCATTTAATGATACTTCTTTTCCACAGACCTGAAGTACTTGATGTTTGGTTAAAAGATGAATACAAAATGAGCCGGAAAGAGGTGCAACTCGATCCGGTTTTTTTTCACCTAATGCCAAAGGCATCTTTTAGATTTGCAATCTCATCGTATACACGTTAAAAGATTCAAATTATACTCTCTAAAAATGAAATTGTTTTCGAAATGCCATTCTGCAGTAGTGGCTAAACAGGATAATCCCGTTTTTGGCAGGTACAAAAAAAAAATGAAAGAGTGTCTTTCCTTGTTTATATAAAAGAGCCGGACATATTTGAATAAACAACCACCGATGAACCGAGCATTCATAGGAGTTCCATACGACTGGTTTAACACCAATTATCTACGTAAGGTCTGCTGAGAATCTTAATTTGGATTGGTATATAGCTATTTATGCCTGTTTTGGAACAATAAAGTGCAAGCAATAATGTGAATTACCCAAACAAAGCGTGCATCTGCACTTTATTGAATACTCCATTTGAACTTTGACACCCTTATTTGAACATTCTCTAGTTTGTCTTTTTTTAGGGGATATTGGTATATAACCGGTATATGAAGGGTATATAACTTACCCCTGTCTCGTACCAGTCTCGTACGTGTCTCGTACCTGTCTCGTACCTGTCTCGCTCTATAGTACGAAACACGTAC
>JAUZOX010000080.1 GCA_030706265.1 Bacteroidota bacterium
ACCATTGCCATATTGCCTTCATTGATCAGTCAGAATACCGGGATCTCTTTTTCAACCATTGCCTTAATCCTTGTGCTGTTAATGATAAATGGCTTGTTCTGGATTACCTTGCTAACCAGGCTCTTTCTAAATGACAGTCAGATTAATGAAGCGTTGCGCAATGAATGACTTTTTTAACATAAAGTTAACCCGCTCCCAACAAATTAGCTAAAAATTAACAATACCTTTGCTTTCAAATTTCAATTAATAAAAACCCTTATCACCAATTTCTCAACCAAAACAAGTCAATTAAGTGAAATTTATCATGAACATTAAGCTTCTAAATTTACTTTGCCTGACTATACTTGCTATATTTATTTGCTCGTGTCACTCAGGTAAACCTGGCAAAAAAGAATCAGGAAAAAAATCGAAAGATAATCCGCCTGTTGAATGGACTGTACTGAAACCATCATTTTTACAAGAAACGATCACGGTTTCAGGAAAGTTAATTCCGTTTGAATCGACATCTCTTCAGCCTGAAGTATCAGGCCGTGTCGTCAAGATCAATTTACCGGAAGGAAAATTTGTAAAAAAAGGAACCCTGCTGGTGAAACTTTTCGATGAGGATTTGCAGGCACAGCTCCACAAAGCCAATACACAGTTAAAAATCATAGAACAGCAGCAAAAAAGACAAAGTGAGCTGTTGAAGGTTTCGGGTATCAGCCAGACCGATTATGACCAGACGACACTTTCACTTGCTTCCGTAAAAAATGATATTGAAATATATAAAGTGATGATCCGTAAAACCGAAATAGTAGCCCCATTTGATGGTACTATCGGATTACGGAATGTGAGCATTGGTGCGATTGTTACTCCTTCGACCGTATTGGCGACCATCCGGGAAAATCAAAAGTTAAAACTGGATTTCAGTGTGCCAAGCAAATACAGCAGTGAAGTCAATCCTGGAACCAAGCTCAAATTTACGATCCAGAACAGGGAAGAACAGTATGAGGCTTCGGTTATGGCATCTGAAAGGGGAATTGATGAGTCGACTAACAATCTGAATGTACGTGCAGTAGTTACCAGCAAGTCCAAGTTACTGTTACCGGGAGATTTTACCGATATTTCTCTAAAACTCAAGCAAAAGGACAATGCTTTGATGGTTCCGTCACAGGCAATAATTCCACAGGAACTGTCCAAGCAGGTCATCGTATCTAAAAATGGCAAAGCTAAATTTGTAACCATTACTACCGGAATCCGGAAAGAAGATAATGTAGAAGTTTTAACAGGGCTTGAACCGGGTGATACTATTATCACCACTGGTATTCTCTTCATTAAGCCAGATCAAAAAATAAGATTGTTAAAATTAAAACATAAATCAATATGACAGTATCAGACTTTGCGTTAAAGCGCCCTGTTGCTTCAATTGTAATGAGTTTGGTCATTTTGCTTTTTGGAGTTGTTGGTTATAATTTTCTGGGCGTTCGTTTATATCCGGCCATCGATCCGCCGATTATCAATGTCCAGACCTCCTATACCGGTGCAAATTCAGACATCATTGAATCGCAAATAACCGAACCGCTTGAAAAAGCAATCAATGGCATTGAAGGAGTCAAATCCATATCCTCATCATCGTCAACAAGCAGCAGCAATATCACCGTTGAATTTAACCTGGATGCCGACCTTGAAAAAGCGGCCAATGACGTACGTGACAAGGCTTCTCAGGCTACACGTAATTTACCTCAGGACCTGGATGCCCCCCCTGTTGTCACCAAGGCGGATGCAAACAGCGACCCGATTATAACCGTAGTCGTACAGAGCACCAAGATGAATGCGCTCGAGATGAGCGACTATGCCGAAAATGTATTACAGGAGAAACTTCAAACCATACCTGGGGTCAGCAGTGTTGGCATTTATGGACAACAACGTCCCGCTATGCGCCTTTGGTTAAAACCGGATAAATTAACGGCCTACAATCTGACCGCCCAGGATGTTTCAAACGTATTGAGCAAAGAAAACGTGGAATTACCGGGAGGAAAACTCATCGGGAATGCTACTGAACTGATCATCAAGACCAAAGGGAGACTGCTGTCCGAAGATGATTTTAACAACCTGATCATCAAACAAATAAATGGCAAGATCATTCGTTTCAAAGACATCGGCGAAGCGGTCCTTGGTCCTGAAGATGAGGAATCCGGAACGAAGATAAATGGCAACAATGGCCTGATGCTTGCCTTGATTCCATTGCCGGGGGCAAATGATATTCAAATTGCAGATGAATTTTATAAACGGTTTGATCAGATTACCCATGGCAACCTGCCCGAAGGGTTAACTTTAAAGGTTGGCTATGATAAGTCAAAATTTGTAAGGCAATCGGTAAAGGATGTGATTGAGACCTTGATGATCGCACTTTTCCTGGTTGTACTCATCGTATTCCTGTTTTTCCGAACTACGATCATCGCTTTAAGGCCGTTGATCGATATCCCGGTTTCCCTCATCGGTTCCTTCTTTATCATGTACATTTTTGGGTTCACCATAAATGTTCTTACCATGTTGGCGATCGTATTGGCCACAGGACTAGTGGTCGATGACGGAATCGTAGTAACGGAGAACATCTTTAAAAAGAGGGAACAAGGAATGGACCGATGGACGGCGGCTTTCCAGGGGACACGCGAAATCTTCTTTGCGGTAATATCCACTTCGCTCACGTTAGCCATCGTATTTATCCCCGTTATCTTTTTACAAGGATTTACAGGACGACTGTTCAGAGAGTTTGGAATCGTGGTTGCAGGTGCAGTGCTCATCTCTGCTTTTGTTTCTCTGACCTTAACCCCGGTATTGAATGTATTTTTAGGCGGTAAGGCAAAGCATGGAACTTTTTATAATAAAACAGAGCCGTTCTTTGTTGGCTTAGAAACCGGATACCGAAAGATACTGCGTTTCTTCCTTGACCGTAAATGGATTACCTTTTGTATATTAGCATTCTGTCTGGGTATAATCTTCATTTTATCCAAAGTACTGAAGTCTGAATTGGCTCCACTTGAAGATCATAGTATTGTTCGTACCTCCGTGACGCTACCCGAAGGTACCGATTATGATTATACGAGCAATGTATTAAACAGAATAGCCCAACTGCAAATGGACAGCATACCGTCAGCCCGGTTGATATTTACAAGAGTTGGAGCCATGAGCAGCGGTGGCGGAATGAACGGGGGATCAGTCCAAACCTATCTAACCGATCCAACTGAACGCAATATTACACAGCAACAGATCTACGATAACCTGACCCGGTACTATAAGAAATTTTCTCAGGGTCGGATTATTCCTAACCAGGAACAAACAATTTCAACTTCGCGTATGTCTTCATTGCCGGTGCAGATTGTTTTGCAAAACCTGGATTTTGATAAGATCAGGACACAATTACCTCGTTTCCTGGATGAAGCAAGGAAAGATTCCACATTCAGTAATGTCGACGTAAACCTGAAATTCAATAAACCTGAAATCAATCTTAGCATTGACAGGCTCAAGGCAACCGACCTGGGGATCAATTTCGTTGATGTTGCCAGTACTCTGGATTATGCCCTTAGTGGCCGCAGGTATGCCTATTATCTGAAAAACGATAAACAATATTATGTAATCGGTCAGGTTGAACGCAAAGAAAGGAATAAACCAGCTGATATCAGTTCCTTATATGTCAGAAGCAATTCCGGTAATCTGATTCAGCTTGATAATATCGTGAAATTACAGGAAAACAGCAGTCCTTCTACGCTGTACCATTATAATCGGTATAAAGCTGCAACGGTTTCAGCGGCACTTGCACCGGGAAAGACATTGGGCGAAGGCATCGACGCCATGAACCGGATTGCAAAGAAGTTACTGGATAATTCATTCCAAACCGCATTAATCGGGACTTCCAGAGACTTTGCCGAAAGCAGTTCTGGTACATCATTTGCCCTTATTTTCGCCTTGATCCTGATCTACCTTATCCTGGCAGCTCAGTTTGAAAGTTTCCGCGATCCCTTCATCATCATGTGCACGGTGCCGCTGGCAATTGCAGGTGCGATGATATCGTTGTGGATTACGGGAAAGACCATTAATATCTTCTCAGAAATTGGCATGATCATGTTGGTGGGAATCGTTACCAAGAATGGGATTCTGATCGTTGAATTTGCAAACCAGAAGCGCAAGGCAGGTTTATCAAAAGCCGAAGCGGTTTTTGAAGCTGCTGCTGCACGTTTGCGTCCTATTCTGATGACCTCTCTTGCAACTATCTTTGGAGCCTTCCCCATCGCCTTTGCCTTGGGAGCCGGTGCTCAAAGTCGTGTTCCTTTAGGAGTTGTTGTTGTGGGTGGATTATTATTCGCGTTAATCCTTACCCTTGTTGTGATTCCGGTGATGTATCTGATGATGGCAAGCAAGAAATTAGTTGTAATCAAAGAAAATACGACACCTGTCAACAAAAAACAATTACCCGAATTAGAAGGAGCTGTTACTGAGAAGAATTAATTTTTAAACAGAAATTAGATGAAGAAAATAATATATGGCCTTTCTCTTTTAATGATCTCTTTTGTTTCAGGGCACGCACAACAAATACTTTCCGAAAACGAAGCTGTGCGTATAGCGCTCAGGAACAATTACGACATTTTGGTCGCTGAAAATAATGCAGCTATCAATAAGGCAAATAACACGAGTGGTAATGCCGGTATGTTGCCAACCGTTGCAATTAATGGAACGGATAACTTCTCCCTGAACAATACCCAACAGAAATATTTCAATAATACCGAGGCCAGTTCCAATAATGCCAGTTCCAATTCATTCACCTCTAACATCGCTTTAAACTGGACTTTGTTTGACGGTGGTAAAATGTTCGTCACCAGAAAAAAGCTGCAGGAGATCGAAGCTCTGGGCGAATTACAGTACAAAGAAACGGTCTTGCAGACCGTTTCAGACGTCATCCTGGCTTATTACAATGTGGTAAAGCAAAAACAGGAACTGGCTTCCATGAATGAAGTAATCAATTATAACCTGGAACGGGTCAAGATTCTTCAAACCAGTTTCAACGCCGGTAATACAGCTAAGACCAATTTATTACAGGCGCAAATCGATTTGAACGTCTATCATGAAAACGCCATCACACAGAAAAGTGTGATCCTGGCTTCAAAGAAAGCACTTAACCAGCTGCTCAGCAGAGACATAAACCTGGACTTTGAAGTTACGGACAGCATTCAAACGAGTTATATGCCCAATACGCAGGACTTGCTTCAAAAGCTTTATGCAAACAACGCCAGCATCCAGGCATTGCAGAAACAAGTTGACGTGGCAAAACTCAGCCTGAAAGAATTGCAAACTTTGTATTTGCCCAAGTTTAGTTTCAATGCCGGTTATAACTATTTGTTGAGCAAAAATGCCGTTGGGAATGTGAAGACCAACAACTCCTTTGGTCCTCAGATCGGGGGGACATTGTCTATTCCTTTATACCAGAGCGGCAATGTGAAAAGACAGGTCAGCGTTTCATCCATCCAGCTGAAGTCATCCGAGTATGGTCTTGAAACGGCAAAACTTGCGTTGTACACTCAGCTGGCCAATGCCCTCACTCAATTTGAGGCACAAAGGAATCTGCTGACGATAGAGAAAAGCAATAATACATTGACTAAAGAGAATCTGGATATATCCATCCAGCGACTTCGATTGGGCGAAACCACTACTTTGGAAGCCAAGCAAGCGCAGGAAAGTTATCAGGATTCACTAACACGTCTTCTGAACTTTGAATATAATCTAAAGGCTGCCGAAACGACCCTAAAGCAGTTGCTTTCGGAAACCGATCTGAAGCTTTAGATAAAACCGGTTTGGAATTCCAGAACATTTATACTCATAAAAAATGAGGCTGTCTCAAAAGTTTGAGACAGCCTCATTTTTTATGTCTGGACACCTGATTTTAAAAACCAGATATCCTTATCAGAACCTCCGTCTTTCCAATGCCGAACATCAGCCGAACATCAGCCTTGCACCCGCGGCATATCCGGGGCATATCCGGAGGATATTCGGTTGTAAAGGTATGTTGTTCCTATTACAGGAATCGAATATGCACCCAATTAACTACGGATTAGAACCGGATATGCTATGGGTCAAATGCAATCATTCGGCTACGGGTGGGCACTGGAAAGGCATGGATTCTGATAATCATATCTTCTGGTTACAGTTTTTTGAACATGCTGCTAAAAACAAAAACAGCTATTATTCATCTGTAAATAATTTGATTAACCAGGTCGTATGGAACTCGCATGGAAGATTTTCATTGGTGTTTGTGTTTTTGGAACATGCATTCAAGGTCCAAGTTTAGGCATAAGCATATTTGGTTCAAGTTTAGGCGATAGCCGTAACTTGGACCAAATATGCGATTAAGGACTTTTATAAGGATTGGGAAATCGAGATCTAGATTGCGGGTCAAGCCCGCAATGACGTATGGGGCGCAGCGGTAACCCGGATTATTCAACGTAAGCATCTTTCATATCGTGCTTCCTTCTTCGAAATCAACGATTGATTGAATGAGGCAACCTATTTAATTGGTAATTCTCAAACTGCCCAAAATGACGTCCAAAAAGTTTATTTAGTCTCCGGGATGGTTGATTTGAATTCATGCACAGATTTGCTTAAATAACGCGATGAATAAAAAAGAGGTCTCGGCTTTTTAAGCCGGCCTCATCATGCAGCATTAAAACGAAAGTTGTTACAATATTGTCACAACATAAAAAGAGCAGGTGTCTCAAATTTTTATCTTTAAGACGCCTGCTCTTTTATTTTAATCGGAACGAAAGTTTATTCAAATTCTTTCATCTTCTCATTCAGAACCGATTCAATATTCTTAGCCAGGTTAAGATCCTTGTATTTGGTAGCAATCAGTCCTAATTGCTGAATGACAGCTAATCCGGTTCTGATTTCTTCCTGGAAGGCCTCCTGACCTCTGCGCGTATAGGAATGATAGTAGCTCAAATCATGTGAATAGCAATTCAGTGTCCGGTTCAACAAAGCTTCGGCTTTTGCCTTTTCGCCAACCAGATAATACAATTCGATATAACTCAGATCATAAGTTTCGGGAACGAATTTATCATATGGAAAGTATTTCTCGTTAAGACCGAGCAAATCCTTTGCCTTATTGATCTGGTGGTTTCTGATCATCCACTGGGCCGTACGGATCACATTTTGCTTGAACCTGATGATGTTATTCCTGCTTTCGGGATCAACATACACCTTCGGATCATTGAGGTTACCCCATTTGCACTTGTTCATCAATATGTCATAAGAACCCGGTCCGTCAACACCGCCCAGGCCATTGACATAATCTGCCGAATCGACTTTCACCGGCATAAACTTATAGACCCATCCTTCCTGGAAACAGTACCCGTCTATATTGCATGATTTGGAGACAGAATAGGGAGCGGAGAAATAAATAGGACGCTTCCAGTTATTGGTTGCAATCAAATCAAGCATAATCAGATCATTCTTATACAATGCGTTCGATTTGATGGTCCAGTAAATGGTATCGACCATTTTCTTTCTCAAATATGCAGGTACGATTCCGTTTTTGAAACAGGCAGCAGTATCTACCGTGATCTTGATCTTCTTGGTGGGGAAGAACTTTAACGACTTGCCATTCTCAAGGGTTGCAAATGTACGCGGATCGTTGCTCTTGATAAAATCAATGAAGTCTTTGAGTTCAACGGCACCATTTATACCCATGTCGTTATACGGAATGGCGTCATTGGTTCCCTGTTGATATTGGTCGGGGGCCAAGGTGATCGGCATCGGATCCGACTCATAGTTTTTGTTATAGAGTTGTTGAATGTACCATGGACCTCCTGCCAGCTCTAGATTGACGTCGCGGACATCCGTTTTAACCCCTTCCACTTCCTGATTATACCACAATGGATAAGTATCGTTGTCACCGTTGGTAAACAAGATTCCCTGCTTATCACATGATACGAGATAATCTTGTCCAAAGTCTCTTGCAGCATATTTAGCTGATCTGTCGTGAGTATGCCAGTTTTGCTGTGCCATGATGCCCGGAACCAAAATGGTAGTCAAGACGGCAACAATAATCACGGCAGGGATTTCTTTTGATTTCAGATAGTTTTTCAACCAGTCAATCAAACAAAGCACACCCAGTCCGACCCAGATTGCAAAAGCCATAAACGAGGCCGCATAGGAATAATCACGTTCACGCGGTTCGTAAGGTTTCTGATTCAGGAAGACCACAATGGCGATACCCGTCATGAGGAACAACATAATCACCACGATATTGCCCTTGAAATCCTTTTTCATCTGGAAGTAGAAACCCAGTAATCCAAGCAAGAAAGGCAACATGAAATACCTGGCCATCCCGGTATTTTGATACCGTTCTGGTAAGTCCGTCTGGGGATTACCCAATCGCCAATTGTCGATGAAAGGAATACCGGTTATCCAGTTTCCCTTGGCGTTATCGCCAAAACCTTGAATGTCGTTTTGTCTCCCCGAGAAATTCCACATCAGATAGCGCATGTACATCCACCCTACCTGGTATTTGAAAAAGAATTTCAGATTTTCACCAAAGGTAGGTACCATCAGCGTTTCAGGATTACCCTCCTGATTGGTCGCGGTAACAGGCCGTCCGGGACCACCCCATTGTTTATAAAATTCGGATGCACCGGGTCTGTCGGCATCGCTCGCCCACATGCGCGGAAAGAATCCGGTAAAGTTTGGATCATAAACAGGAATGGCTTCTTTCTGATCATCGATGACCACATAATTTCCTTTGGTAAAGTCCTTTTTGTAAACCGGATTACCGGGCTTATAGCTCACAACCGGTGCCGTGTAGTAATTGCCATAAAGCAATGGCCATGTGCCGTATTGCTCACGGTTGAGGAAAGAAACCAGGCTAAGGGGATCTTTAGGAGCGCCGAAATTAATCGGAGTGCCTGCATTGGAACGAATCACCAACATCAGGAAAGAAGAATATCC
>JAUZOX010000081.1 GCA_030706265.1 Bacteroidota bacterium
CAGGTCAACAAGATGCTCAAGGCAATCAAGGGTTTGGTATTCCCGGCAAATATGATGCTTACCTGGTATGTAAAACCGGAAAAGAATCAACCCGATGTTCTGGCATTGGTTGCGCTTAAAGCCACTACCCGTGATCTTACCGCTCCACTGTCGGGCGACGTAATCGTTGATGCCCGTCAGGACTATACTCAGGATGGCCGTGTTGAAATATCCATGCGTATGAACAGCGAAGGTGCCCGTATATGGAAACGTATGACCGGTGCTAACGTCGGAAATGAAGTTGCCGTGGTTTTGGATGGTTATGTTTATTCGGATCCAACGGTTCAGGATGAAATTCCAAATGGAAGTACTTCCATCACCGGAAACTATACCATTGAAGAAGCAAAGGACTTAGCCAATATTCTCCAGGCAGGTAAACTTCCTGCACCTGCACACATCGTTCAGGAAGAGATTGTAGGACCTACCCTTGGTAAAGAAGCCATCAGGGCCGGTGCCGTTTCATTCATCATTGCCTTTGTGCTCGTATTGTTATACATGCAGCTTTATTACAGCAAAGCAGGTCAGATTGCAAACGTGGCGTTATTGACCAATTTGTTCTTCCTGTTTGGCATTCTTGCTTCTCTAAAGGCGGTTCTGACATTACCCGGTATTGCCGGTATCGTCATTACGATGGGTATGGCGGTTGATGCGAATGTGTTGATTTATGAACGTATCCGGGAAGAAGTCCGACGAGGGCAGGGGGCAAGGCTTGCTGTTAAGGATGGGTTCCGCCATGCCTTGAATGCCATTATCGACGGACACGTCACCGCAATTTTAACGGGTATTATTCTTTATATTTTCGGTACCGGTCCTATCCAGGGATTTGCTACTACCTTTGTTATTGGTTTGTTAACTTCTTTGTTTACCGCGATATTCCTTCCACGTTTAATGATGGAACGGTTGATGGATAAGAATAAAACGATTGCTTACGGTAATAAATTTACCATCAACGCCTTTACCAATATTCATATTGATTTCTTAGGTATTCGTAAGATCTTATATGTCTTTTCAGGATGTTTGATCGTCATCAGTTTAATTTCCTTTGCAACCAAAGGCTTGAATCTGGGGATCGATTTTACAGGAGGACGTTCCTATGTGATTCGTTTTGACCAACCGGTAGTTACCAGTGATGTTCGCGAAGCGTTGACAAAACAATTGGGAGGAGAATCACCCGAAGTCAAGACATATGGCGCTTCAAATCAGGTAAAGGTTACCACCAAGTACAAGATTGAAGAAAGCGGCGCAGGTGTTGAACAGGAATTAGCCGGTAAGATGTATACCGCCCTGAAGGGTTTATTCAAAGACAAATCGATCACCCTGGCTGCATTTAATGCCAAGACAGGTGGCCACATCGGGATCATGAATAGTCAGAAGGTCGGACCAACTATTGCTGCCGACATCAAAAACAGAGCCGTCATGGCCGTGTTCTTTGCACTTCTCATCATCTTTACCTATATCGCACTTCGTTTCAAAAAATGGCAATATGGTCTGGGTGGTGTCATCTCATTATTCCACGATACCTGTATCGTAATTGGAGCCTATTCATTGCTCGATGGTGTATTACCCTTCCCACTTGAAGCAGACCAGTCGTTCATTGCAGCAATTCTAACCATCATCGGTTATTCAATTACCGACTCGGTTATTATCTTCGACCGTATCCGTGAATACAACAGATTGTATCCGAAACGCGATTTGCTTACCAATATGGACGAAGGAATCAACCATACCATCGGACGTACCGTTAATACTTCCGGTACGGTTATCGTAACGCTACTCGCCATCTTTATCTTTGGTGGTGATGTGATTCGTGGATTTACTTTCGCCCTGTTATTTGGTGTTGTCATTGGAACTTATTCTTCAATCTTCAACGCCACTCCAATTGCCTACGATTTGATCATGTGGCAAAGGAGAAGAGCAGCCAGAAAGCTTGCAACGGTTAAAAAATAGTTTAAAAAATAACTGATTAAAAAAGTCCCGGAAACCCGGGACTTTTTTTATTTTTGTAATAATAAATACGATGCCCATGTTAAACAGTGTGTTAATTTTTCTGGATATGAGCGGTGGCGAGATGATTGTTATCGCCCTTGTCGCATTGTTGGTACTTGGTCCTCAAAAGATGGGGGATTTTGCACGAAAGGCTGGCAAGATGATGAACGAGGTCAAGCGTGTTTCGAGTGACTTTACCAATCAGCTTAACGAGGAAACCGGAAGTTTGAAGGAGGATTTTCAAAGTGTCAAAGAGTCTATAAGAGATGCTGCCAATAACATTAAGAATGAAATTACAAATCAAAAGCAAGAGGTCGCAGACAATTTGAATCTCAATACGACACAAAATATTAATGAGCCGTCCAACGATGTTTATAATATAACGCAGGAAACCTCCAATAAAGAATCTGATTCCGAAAGCAGTTCAGAATATGGTTTTACTGAACATTCTAACACGCAAGACGTTACTAAAGAACAACCAGCTGATAAAAATCCGACTTCGAAACAAGAGAACAAAACCAACCCATGAAGTCTACACGCTACCTGTTTTGCATTCTACTATTCGGTATTAGCCTGAACCTTAAGGCCCAGAGTCTTATTACACAAGATGCTGACGATGCATATGCCAATCTGCAATATACGGTTGCAGCCGCTAAGTATAAAAAAGCATATACCAAGGCAAGAGTTCCTGCCGAAAAAGAAAGAATCCTATACAGAATGGCGGAATGTTACCGGATGACCAATGATGCCAAGGATGCGGAAATAACTTATGGTACCCTGGTTCGAAGTGGATTCGACCGTAAGAATTCCATGGTCTTGCTTTATTATGCAGATGCTTTGCGGGCAAATGAAAAATATGATGAGGCAAAGGATAATTACAACTTGTTTATCAAGGCCGAGCCCAAAGATCTACGAGGCAGGAATGGCGTGATCTCATGCGAACAGGCATTGAAATGGATGCAAACACCCTCGCGCTATGAAGTCAACAATGAAAAAAGACTTAACTCACCTGAAGATGACTTTGCACCGGCATTTGCCGATCCCAATTACCGTAGTTTGATATTTACCTCAAGCCGCCGGTCGGCAACCGGTAAGTCACTTGATGATTGGACCGGTCAGAATTTCAGCGATTTGTTTACCGCATCACTTGATCAAAAAGGGATGTGGAGTGAGCCGGTATTGCTGGATAACACAGGTGTGATCAATACCAAAGCCAACGAAGGCGCTGCAACCATGAACAATACCTATAACAGGCTTTACTTCACGCGTTGCGAAACAGAGAAAGGTCGTGAATCCGGATGTCAGATCTGGGTATCAAACAAGGGAGAAGGACGATGGACCAAACCGGATCCCATCATTTTAACCAAAGATTCTACGTTAGCCATCGGACATCCTGCAATTAGCTCGGATGAACTCACCATTATTTTTTCATGTGAAAAGGTAGGCGGCTATGGCGGCAAGGACTTATGGATGGCAACGCGGAGAAGTATAAACGAACCCTTTGGTCCGGCTGTGAATATGGGTTCCGATATCAATACGCCCGGAGATGAGGTATTTCCCACGTTGGTTGGCGATTCAGTGCTTTACTTTTCTTCAAACGGACATATCGGTATGGGCGGACTGGATATATTCAGATCGAGCCGGGTCGCAAACCGATGGACTAAACCTCAGAATATGATGCCTCCGATTAATTCGAGTGGTGATGATTTTGCAATCGTCTTTGCAGATGGAGAAGACCGTGGATATTTTAGCTCGAACCGTAAAGGCGGCGCAGGAGGCGACGATATTTATTCATTCTCCCGGCCACCGCTGATTTTTACACTGAAAGGAGTAGTTAAGGATGACCGCAGTCTTCAGTTCCTGGAAGGTGCACATGTAAAACTGGTTGGAACCAACGGCTCTTCATACGAGGCCAAGACCGATGCAAAAGGCGCTTACGGCTTTTCCAATAATCAGATGGAAGCCAACGTGACGTATGACCTGGAAGCTTCAAGAGATAACTACTTCGCAAAAAAAGCACGTGAGACAACCGTCGGAGTAGACCGGAGCCGGGACTTTGTTATCAATTTTAATCTCGAACCTATTCCCGATAAACCCATTATCTTACCCGATATAATTTATGATTTTGATAAATGGGATCTCAAACCCCAGTATCAGGACTCGCTTCAGGGATTGATTAAAACCCTTGAAGAAAACCCACGATTGGTAATTGAGCTTTCCTCCCATACCGATTCACGGGGTGGTTTGGAATACAATGACCAGTTATCTCAGAAACGTGCCGAATCCGTTGTCTCATACCTGATCAATCGTGGAATAGATCCCGATCGGTTAAAGGCAAAGGGCTATGGCAAAAGGGTCTTCCGTACCTTGTCACAGAATTTGGAGCGTGCAGGATTTACCTTTAAGGCAGGAACGGTGCTTACCGATGATTTTGTAAACTCACTCCCAACTAAAGATATACAGGAAGCGGCCTTTGAGTTGAACCGCCGGACCGAATTCAAGGTGCTGAGCAAGGACTTTGTCCCAAAGCCTAAAAATAAACCCATTGCGCCCATGATCACGATCGTTACGGCTCCTGATCAGGACACAGTGAAACTGGGTACCGATGCCGACGGATTTTTCCTTCTCCCAATGATCATCAATGGCCTCAATTACCAGGTTGCACTGGCAGAGGGTGAAGAGAGTTATCTGCAATTTTCGCGGGAAGAAACGCTTAAATTGTTACAGCAAGGGGTAATCAATAAAAACGATTTTGAAGGCGATGTTGAAACCGTGCTTGCTAATGGTTCTGTTGCCGATAAAGCCATTTTCCATCTGCGTGAAGTGAGGATTGGAACCAAAATTCAAAAGAACATCACCGCTCGTGTATCGCAATTGCAAAAAGTTTCGGTTATGCTGGGTGAAGACCTTTTGAATCGTTTTGGTCAATACACTTTAGACCGAAAGAAGAAAGAAATGTATTTGAAATAGGAAGTTTGTCGTCTGTTAAAGAGGCTGCCTCGATTGTTGGAAACAGCCTCTTTGCTTTCAATCCCCTTCTGCTGCAATCTAAAAGATAGAATTATTCCTGATTATCGGGCTCAGAGAGGAAGCTTAGGTGAAAAAGCCATCTATGGAAATTTGAAGGATGGTTCGGGGATATTATGGTTGAAAGGCAAAGTATTCAAAAATCCAAAGTTTTCCATTGATATTGTCACAGGATTATTATACTAAAAAGATAGAGTCCGTTATTTTTACTTTTGCGACGCCCTCTTTTTTGTAACTTTGCTTTCAATTTTTCAAAAGCCTGAATTTAATTATAATGAGCGAAAACAGATATTCCGGCCGGGGGGTTTCGGCTTCAAAAGAGGATGTGCACAATGCCATCCGAAATCTTGATAAAGGTCTATACCCCAATGCTTTTTGCAAGATTCTGCCCGATATTCTCGGTGGAGATCCTGACTATTGTAATATCATGCATGCCGATGGTGCAGGTACAAAGAGTTCACTGGCATATCTTTACTGGAAAGAAACCGGTGATCTTTCGGTATGGAAGGGCATCGCCCAGGATGCCATTGTTATGAATACGGATGATCTCTTGTGTGTAGGAGCTACTGATAATATATTGGTGTCATCAACAATCGGCCGGAATAAGAACCTCATCACAGGCGAAGTAATAGCTGCCGTGATCAATGGAACAGAGGAAATACTTTCTGAGTTGCGTCTACTTGGTTTAGGCATTTATTTGACCGGAGGTGAGACGGCTGATGTCGGAGATCTTGTCAGGACAATAATTGTCGATTCTACGGTTACTGCACGAATGAAACGAAAGGATGTAATCGAAAATGCGATTCGTCCCGGCGATGTCATTGTCGGATTATCCTCTTCCGGTCGGGCTAATTACGAGAAATCGTACAATGGCGGCATGGGCAGTAATGGACTGACCTCTGCACGGCACGATGTATTCAATAAAGTATTTGCAACAAGGTATCCTGAAAGTTATGATCCGGCCGTTCCGCAAGATCTGGTTTATACCGGAAGCTGTAAACTGACGGATACTACCGAAGTGGAAGGAGTCGATGCCGGCCGCCTTGTTTTGTCGCCAACCCGGACCTATGCTCCGGTCATCAAAGCCGTACTCGATGAAATGCGATCCGAAATACATGGCCTCATCCATTGCAGCGGGGGAGCCCAGACAAAGGTCCTTCATTTTGTAAACGACCTTCATATTGTAAAAGACAACCTGTTTCCGACACCTCCGTTATTCAGGCTGATACAGCGCGAGTCAAAAACCGACTGGCAGGAAATGTACAAAGTATTTAACATGGGGCATAGAATGGAGATCTACACCGATCCTTCCAATGCATCCAGGATGATTGAAATCAGTCGATCCTTTGGTATTGATGCTCAGGTAATCGGTCATTGTGAATCGTGTCAAGGTAAAAAGCTGACAATTAAGTCGGAACACGGTTCTTTCGTTTACTAAAGCTTTTTCTTATCTTTGCACCCGCAAAACAAAACCCTGCATGTTAGAGAGATTACAAGCATTTAAAAAGCGTTTCGAAGAGATAAACGCAGAAATGAATCAGCCGGAGGTGATGGCTGATATGAAGCGATATGTCAAACTTAATAAAGATTACAAAAATCTTCAACCCATTGTTGAAGCATGCAATAAATACGAATTGTTGCTTTCTAATATTGAGTCAGCAAAAGATTTGATGTATAATGAAAAAGATGAGGAATTCCGCGCCATGGCAAAGGATGAGCTCTTCGCGCTTACTCAGGAAAAAGAGAAACTGGATGAAGAAATCCGTATCATGTTGATTCCGGCTGATCCTGAGGATGATAAAAATGCCGTGATGGAAATCCGCGCCGGTACAGGTGGAGATGAAGCCAGTATCTTTGCCGGTGATCTTTATCGTCTGTACATGCGTTACTGCGAACAAAAAGGGTGGAAGGTAGAGATGGTTGAATTCACCGAGGGAACAGCAGGTGGGTATAAGGAAGTTATTGTGAACATCTCAGGTGAGAAAGTCTATCGAAATCTTAAATATGAATCAGGCGTTCATCGTGTACAACGTGTTCCGGCTACGGAAACACAGGGCCGTGTTCATACTTCAGCCGCTTCAATCGTAGTGCTGCCTGAAGCAGATGAGTTCGATGTCGTCATCAATCAAAACGATATCCGTAAAGATACTTATTGTTCATCGGGCCCCGGCGGTCAAAGTGTAAATACTACTTATTCCGCAGTACGACTGACCCATGTTCCAACCGGTATCGTGGTTGCCATTCAGGATGAAAAATCGCAGATCAAGAACTACGAGAAGGCACTCAGGATTCTTCGTACCCGCATCTATGAAATGGAACATCAGAAATATCTTGATGAGATGTCATCCAAACGCAAAACAATGGTATCTACCGGAGACCGTTCAGCGAAGATCAGAACCTATAATTATCCCCAGGGACGTATTACAGACCACCGTATCAATATGTCTGTCTTTAATCTGACCGGCTTTATGGACGGTGATATTCAGGACATGATTGATGCATTGCAACTTGCCGAGAACGCAGAACGTCTTAAAGAAGCCGTCAACGAAATTTAAATAACCCCATTATGACCCGTTCAGCCCTGATTCAACTCATTCGACGCAAACAATCCTTTTTATGTGTGGGGTTGGACAGCGAGTTAAGCAAAATACCAGCTCATTTGCTTGATACAGATGATCCTGTCTTTGAATTTAATAAGCAGATCATTGATGCAACGATAGATCTGGCCGTTGCCTATAAACCAAACCTTGCTTTTTACGAAAGCACGGGTCTGAAGGGTTGGCAGAGCCTTGAGAAAACCATGCAGTATCTTAACAGGTTCAAAGATGAGGCCTTTACCATTGCAGATGCTAAGCGGGGCGATATTGGAAATACCTCCCGTTTATATGCTAAGACTTTTCTCGACCCTGCCTCATCTACCCTGAATTTTGATGCGGTTACCGTTGCCCCGTATATGGGGGAAGATTCCGTTTTACCCTTTCTGAGCTATGAAGACAAATGGGTTATCGTGTTGGCGCTTACTTCCAATAAAGGTGCTTTTGATTTCCAGTTGTTTCAAAATGCCAATGGGAAAAAGTTGTATCAGGAAGTGCTGGAAAAATCAAGGGAATGGGGGAGTGCAGACAATATGATGTATGTGGTTGGTGCAACCAAAGCCGAAATGCTGGCAGATATCCGCCGCATCGTTCCTGACCATTTTCTGCTTGTTCCGGGGGTAGGCGCTCAGGGCGGGAGCCTGTCCGAGGTGGCCAGGTTTGGGCTTAACAAGGATTGCGGATTGTTGATCAATGCATCACGATCCATTATATTTGCCTCCGCCGGAATCTATTTTGCCGATGATGCAAGGGCGGAAGCCTTCAAGTTGCAGCAGGAAATGAAATCAATACTGGCAAACCTTTAGTTTCATTTCGAATCAAATTGGATAAAAAAAGAAAGGCGATCTTTTAAATCGCCTTTCTTTTTTTTGAAATCACAATTAGCTTGATCCAAAAAATGATTATTCAATTATCGTATTCCAATTGAATTTATCAGGTTCATCTCCATACTGGATGGCACGAAGCCTGTTATACAGCATGGTCGAGATGGGTCCGGCTTTACCGTCTTTACAATAGTTGTAAGTAGTGCCAAGATCGCGGTCCTGGATCAGCTTGATGGGGGAGATGACGGCAGCAGTGCCACAAGCGCCAACTTCATCAAATTCGGTTAATTCTTCTACCGGAATAGGACGACGTTCAACAGAGAGTCCCATATCTTCGGCCAGCGTCATCAGACTTTTGTTTGTAATGGATGGCAGGATGGAGGTAGATAAAGGGGTAACATAAGTCTTTCCTTTTATCCCAAAAAAGTTGGC
>JAUZOX010000082.1 GCA_030706265.1 Bacteroidota bacterium
TCACGCTCAGGCGGACATGTCACAAATTTGAAAGCTTTTGCACACGAATACATCAATGTATTTTCGACAGGATATAATTATGCATTTGGCGTAGCTGCACTGGCTATGGTAATCTCATTGCTGTCATATGTCCTTTTTAAGAAACATCTGCCGGATCGAAAAGCACTCGAAGTCGATAACCCCTCTCTCGTGAAAATGACATGGGCCGAAGAAAAGAAAAGACTCATCGCATTGGGACTCGTATTTGTGGTTGTCATTTTCTTCTGGATGTCATTTCATCAAAATGGATTATCACTCACTATGTTTGCTCGCGATTATATAACCAAAACGGTTGACCCCATCACCTATATTGTGTTTTATACACCGGCATTACTCTCTTTGGTTGCAGCTGTGGCTGGAATTGTTTTATTGTTTCAAAAGAAAGCTTCATTGATCAACATTGGAATTGGTGCCGGTCTTACCCTCGCCGGAGCAGGATTAGTCTATTACTTTTACTCCAAAATGCAAGCTCAAAACCCAATAGAACCAGAGATTTTTCAACAATTCAACCCTTTATTCATTGTTATTCTAACGCCGGTCGTCGTGGGGTTATTTTCATGGTTGAGAAACCGCAATATCGAACCTTCCACTCCGCGTAAAATCGGGATCGGGATGATATTGGCGGCCGTTGGATTTTCTGTTATGATAGCCAGCTCTGTCGGTTTGGTTTCACAGGCTCATCTGGCCGGCGAACCTTCTCCCGAACGCATCTCAGCTCACTGGATGATTAGCACCTATCTGGTATTGACTTTTGCAGAGCTATTCCTTAGTCCGATGGGAATCTCGTTTGTCTCAAAGGTGTCTCCGCCCCGTTTTCAGGGTTTGATGCAGGGCGGATGGCTTGGGGCCACAGCAGTCGGGAACCTGCTTTTGTTTATCGGCAGTTCAATGTATATTCGTCTTGAACTGTGGCAGGTATGGTTGATATTCGTGGTTTGCTGCCTGGCTTCGGCAACCTTTATTTTCTCTATCATGAAGCGCCTTGAAGCCGCAACAAAATAAGAAGGGATCATCCGGAAAAGTCGTGGGCCGGGGTATCCTGTTTTAATCGATTGAGGAAGAAACTCCCATTTTCGAAACATCCCCCAAAAGCCCCGAACCAGCATGGAAAAATTCCACAAAAGCAGCTGTGCTTCTGTGGCCAAAGCAATTGAAGATATTTGGATAATGCACCTGTGGTGAGCTGCTAACAACATGACATATAGTTACTTTAGAGTCATCTGTAATAGCTGAAGACGGCAACTATATTTCTGAATGGCATGTTTTTTGCACTGTCCTGAATATACTTTTTTGTTCCAATTTTTACCTCCCCCGATGCAATCATGAAGGGGGAAAAAAAAGCAGTTTTAAAAAGTATCCGAAATTGATGGTAAAAAGGTGGTAAAATTTAGGTTTAAAGGATACTTTATGGATACTTTATGGATACTTTATGGATACTTTATGGATACCCTTAGAGTATCTATAAAGTATTCTTCAACTATGAATCAATTTTTTTTCAATTATCCGGATTACCTGCTGTATGGGGTAAGTTTTGGAACAAGTTTCCTGAGGGGTGGAATTGTCCTGTAAATCTTTTAAAATAGATCCCTTTTCTCTATCACTCAACAAATTTTTCAGAAAATGATTTGCTTGGGGCATAAAGATAATCTCTTTTTTGAACAGATGAACACATACCCCTGAATTTTTGAAAGAACGCCCCGCTTTTTAAGCTTCACTTTTAAGTCGGGGGTAAAGAATAAGGTGTTTTTTCTTTTTCTTTTCAAAGTTACGAAAAGCTACAGCGAAGAAGCCCGGAGCCTGTTAAACCGGATCTTTCCTAAAGGCCTTATAGGGATCACTGACAGGCTTTTCAAAAAAAAGCTGCCTTTGGAGCAGCTTTTTTTGATTCTTTAACATAAAAATAACAATTTTTTTTCTTCTTCGTCGTTTTTGAGATATTGAAAGTTTTTTTAAGAGAAGTAGTAAAAAATTCAAACTAACAAATCTACCCGAAACTACAAAAAAACAACTTCCAACTCTTCTGAACAGCCACCCAATTGTTTGCTTACTTTTTTATAGAAAACAGGTAATAACACTGGATTTTAGTATTTTTTAAGGCCTCTCGTCGGAAAATAATACTCACATCTGAATGTATTGCTTTTATGGTGGTAAAGATATGACTATTTGCGATGGATAACAAATATCGAAAATATGATATAAACTTTACCAACATAACTTCAACGAATAAAAAAATAATGAAACAACTTAGTAAAACTGTTAATGAATGAACAAGAAATTTAATGCAATAAGAGTTACTATTCTGGGTATAATGTTAATGGTAAGTATTTCTCTTAAAGCAACAACTTACTATTTTTCCTCGTCAACCGGTTCTGACAATAATACCGCAAGTCAAGCCACAAATCAGGCGACACCCTGGAAAACAATCAACAAATTAAATTCGATAATGAGTACGCTCCGTCCCGGCGATATGGTTTTGTTTAAACGTGGAGAGACTTTTCCCGGGACCATAAATCTGACTGTATCGGGTGCGGCAGGCAATCCCATTACTTTTGGGGCATATGGATCCGGAACCGCAAAGCCCATACTTGATAACCGGCTCACACTCACCGGATGGACAAGTCTGGGTGGAAACATCTGGGAAACCTCAAATTCCGCATTACAAAGTCAGCCAACGGCTCTTTTTATCAATAACACCCCAATGCCATTGGGTCGTTATCCCAATATTGATGCACCCAACGGTGGATATCTGACAATTGCATCCCATTCGTCAGGGACCGTATTTACGGGCACCTCTATCCCTTCTTCATTAAATTTCACCGGTGCAGAAGCAGTCATAAGATCGGATCACTATTTGTTAAACAGGAGAACGGTCGCAAGCCAATCCGGCCAAACGATCACACTCACCAGTGATGTATATATCACAGATGGCTATGGATTTTTCTTCCAAAACAGCCCCGCTGCCCTGGACAAAGATGGTGAATGGTGCTATATTGCATCCAGTAAAAAAGTCCGTATCTATTCTGCTACTGATCCCAACACAAGAGTCATCCAGGTATCCAATACCGACAATTATTTTAACATCCTTGGCTATTCCTATATCGTGATTGATGGCTTAAGTATGTACGGTGCAAAATCTTGTGATGTTAATCTTTCAGCTGCCACTTTCTGCACAATTAAAAACTGCTTCTTTTACGGATCAGGTACCAATTCAATAAATGTAGGGTATTATGGTGCAACAAACAATGACAGCATTAATATCCGCAACAATAGTTTTACAAAAGTTCAAAGTAATTGTATTAATGCCTTTGGCACACGTTTGTCACTCACCGGCAATACACTAACGAACATCGGAACCGTACCGGGGATGGCAGAAAGCGGACAATACTCCGTGGGAATGTGTACTTTAGCCAATGGACTGGACATAGAAGGCAATGTACTCGATAGCCTTGGCAATTCAGGTATTATGTTTGCAGAATCGAACAACGTGCTTATCAAAGGGAACAGTCTCAACCATTTCTGTTCTGTACTGGATGATGAAGGTGGTATATATTGTTATAACGGCAATCCCTCTGTTGAGCCTGTAAACCGTAAAGTCATCAATAATATTGTAGTAAATGGCATTGGTGCTGTGTATGGAACATCAAATCAAATATCACCGGTTGAAGGTATATATATTGACGACCGATCAGCCAATGTTGAAATAAATGGCAATACGGTGGCTTTCTGTGCAAATTCAGGGATCTTTTTACATAATTCACCCAAGTGCCAGGTTTTGAATAACACGGTCTTTTCCTGTAGAAAAGATTTGTGGATTTGTCATTACGTTGATCCTTCAACATTTAATCTAGTCGGATATGACATTGAAAAGAACGTTTTTGCGTCAATCGCATCTGCAAGACTCCTTTTTTATGAAACAAACGAAACAACACCTCTTTCAAATGTGGGGAAGATTAATAATAATATTTATTGTCAGCCATTTTTGACAAGCGACTTTATCACATTTTATTCTCCATCAGCACCCGACGGTTTGTTTCTAAAATTACCGGACTGGAAGTCATATAGCGGCTTTGATCTGAACTCAACCCTGTCTCCCATAACCTATCCTTCGACCATCACAAATCAAAGTGACTACTATCGCTTCGAATATAATACGACTACCGTTTCACGTAGCATCACTGCCGATAAGAATTATATTACACCAGCCGGCGTTACTTATTTAAAAGGAAGTACAATCAACGTACCTGCGTTTGGATCTGTCTTATTGTTAAAAAGTGATATTGCCTTGGGTGTTACTCCCAACATTCCGGCAGAAAGTAATTCTTTCAAACTTTATCCTAATCCTGCTGATGATAAAGTATACATTCAAACAGAAGAAAGTAGCCATCCGATCGATGTCACATTTTACGATCTTTCGGGAAAACAAATAAAAAGAGAAATTGTAAATACCGGCTCTGCCATGGATGTCCAATCTTTGCCAAAAGGATTTTATGTTATCAGCGTTTTGGATAAAGACAAAACAAGATCGTTGAAACTCATAAAGCGATAGAAGCCTTAAAATTTGAAAAGATAACCGATCTATTGTTCGTTTTTTGAAAACCGAATATCAAATTTCAGGACCAATCGGTATTTCTCTCTTTCATACTACATTCCGCTATTAATTTCTCAATTTTTAGGGAGGCACTCAAGGAAGTAATTTTCTGTGCCTCCCTTTAATTATTAAAAAAATAAACTAATTTTGAAAAGCACAGAATTCTGAAAGAAGGCCTTTATTATGATCATTGCAGTTGACTTCGACGGGACTATAGTTGAGAATAGATATCCCAAAATAGGGAAAGAGAAACTATTTGCCATAGATACACTTAAAGCACTCAACAAGAAAGGGCATCAACTCATATTATGGTCATTTCGAAGCGGAAAACTGCTTGATGAAGCCGTTGACTTTTGCAAAGATCGGGGAGTTGAATTTTATGCTGTCAATAAAAGTTATCCCGAAGAAGTGTTAGATGAAACCGTGAGCCGGAAAATCAATGCGGATATATTTATAGATGATCGAAATATTGGCGGGCTACTTTCATGGGGGGCAATCTATCAAAAGCTTTGCCCTGAAGAAAATGGCAATAACCTTCCTGAAGTAAAAAAAGGTTTTTTGCAAGGAATATTTAGAAAAGCAACTGGAAAATAAGCACAAAAAATATAGAATAATACACATTATTTTATATCAAATTATCAACATAAGTAAATTATTTATTTTTTACTATACAATTTCAAGACCCTCTTCATTACCGGATACCGCTCTAAATCGTTTCAGGTGAGAGTATTTTTTGGATTTATTATTTGATGCTGTAGAGAAACAAATCAATAAAGAAGTTTGTTTTAATAAGTGAATAGTCATCACCTGCCAGAATCTATATACCGACTAGTTGTTCAATATGTTACTGATAATTTCATTAAATAGAATTGACATATGCCTGGAAAAAGATATACTAATCGTGTTAAGTTCGCATTTCTTTTAAACGACCTGGTCGCGCTGAACTTTGCATTTTTTCTTTCAACCTTCTTTTTCCAAAACAACACCTGGAGCAATCCTAAACAAACGACCTTTTTGCTTATTTTAAACCTTATTTGGATAGTACTTGCGAGTTATGGCGATATCTATTCCGTCCAAAGGGTAATAAAAACCGAAAAGGAGCTGAACAAGGCCTTATTTATTTGGCTACTGCATTTTTTAATGATCTCGATCATTGTTTACTATTCAAAAGTATTCGACTTCAACACCCAGAATAAAATAGTTTTTTATCTTGTCTTTGGCATTACACTGACTATCTGGAAGATTACGTCCATCAAATTTATCCGATATTTACGGATGAGAGGATTAAACTTTTCCAGAATCGCCATCATAGGGGGTGGGCTGGTGGGGGATCAAATTCGTAGCTTCCTGATGTCCGATCATTCATTTGGAATTCATTATCTGGGACTCTTCGACGATAACCCTGATAAATGCCTACACAAGGACGAGATCATCGGTACTGTTGATGACTTTAAAACTTTGGCCCCGATCCGGCAAATCGATGAAGTCTTCATAGCCCTTCCTAATAATGCAAAGAAAAAGATCGCAGATATTATACGTTTTTGCGATGCCAATGCTATCCGGATTAAGATCGTCCCCGACTTTATGCGTTTCATCAAACCAAAGGTACAACTGGATTTCTATGGCTCCATCCCCATTATCTTATTACACAATGAACCTCTTGCCAGTTTGAGAAATCGCTTCCTCAAACGGAGCGTCGACTTTTTATTTTCCTTTTTTGTAATCGTATTCATTCTTTCCTGGCTCTTACCCATATTAGCAGTACTGATAAAAATAGACTCAAAGGGTCCGGTTTTTTTTAAACAAAAACGAACGGGCAATGAAAACAACGAATTTTATATCTGGAAATTAAGATCAATGCGATTAAAC
Organism: Bacteroidota bacterium; assembly: GCA_030706265.1. Classification (GTDB taxonomy): domain Bacteria; phylum Bacteroidota; class Bacteroidia; order Bacteroidales; family Cfx3-03; genus Cfx3-03. Next base: position 6,497 of record JAUZOX010000082.1, read on the forward strand.
GGTGATGCAGACAAAGTTCAAGCAACAAAGGGTGATAAACGAATAACACGATTAGGTAGTTTTCTCCGAAAATCAAACCTTGATGAGCTCCCACAGTTTTTCAATATTCTAAAAGGCGATATGTCGCTTATCGGTCCCCGTCCCCATATGCTTGAGCATACTGCTCAATATTCAGCTATTATCAAAGGGTACATGGTTCGGCATTTTGCGAAGCCTGGTTTAACGGGTTGGGCTCAGGTCAATGGGTTCCGCGGTGAGACAAGGGAACCTTGTCAAATGGAAGCACGGGTTGAACATGATGTCTATTATATTGAAAACTGGTCTATTTATCTTGATAATAAAATTTTTTTCCGGACCATCTATAACATGATTAAGGGTGAGGAAAATGCAGGATAACCACATGAAACGAGCATGTTTCAAAAGCACAAACACCAATGAACCGAGCATACATGCGAGCTCCATACGACCTATTTAATAAAATTATTATCGTATGAAAATCATCTACGCGAGGTCCATACGACCTATTTAATCAAATTATTTTCGGATGAAATTTCCGATATAAATAAAAACAACTGAGACTAGATTTATCATTGATAATGTACTACTTATAATTCATCTCATGCTCGGAAATTACTATTCAAATAAAGTTAAATTTATCCGTGAATCAAGCGACCTTGTTTTTTTAAATCTTGCTTTTTTCATTACATCCCTTATTTCCAAACAATCCTTTTCCTTTACACCTCACGACCAAACTTTCTCTTTTCTTATAATGATTAATCTTATCTGGTTTGTTTTAGCCATTAACACAGACCTTTATAAAATGGATCTCCTGGTCCGGATTGATAAAAATGTTTACAAATTATTTTTTGTTGTAATTCTCAATTATATCGTCGTTTCTTTGATTTTGTATTTAAGTCATATCTTTAAATATTCAGCGCGCCATTTATTTGTCTTTTATTTTCTGGCATATTATCTAATCCTGGCGGAAAAGAAACTGTTTCTTTTGGTTTTGAAAAATTTACGACAACGTGGATATAATATCCGCAATGTTGTCATTCTTGGAAGTGGGAAAGTTGGGGAGGAAATCAAATCCCACATTATGGCAGACTATTCATTTGGATATAAATATCTGGGTGCCTTTGACGATAAGCCCAATATAGATCCATTTAAAACGCCTTTATTGGGCACGCTAAATGATTTTAAATCATTTGCGCTTAAAAATAAAGTAGACATTGCATTCATCGCTTTACCCGAAAGTGCATATTCACGCATCAGTGAACTGATGCAGTTTTGTGATGCCAACACGATAAGAGCAAAAATTATTCCTGATTTCATGCTTTATATTCGGTATAGGATCAAACTTGACTACTACGGCAATATTCCCATCATCCTCCTGCATGATGAACCACTCGATAGCTTTTGGAATCGATTTATAAAACGAATTTTTGATATTGTATTTTCGTTATCTGTAATCCTCTTTATCCTTTCATGGCTAATTCCTGTTTTAGGTATTTTGATTAAGATTGACTCAAAAGGCCCTGTTTTCTTTATCCAGCGTAGAACAGGTTTAAATAACTATGACTTCGATATCATTAAATTCAGAACGATGTTTATCAATGCAAATGCAAATACAAAGACGACTCGAAAAAACGATTCCCGTATCACAAGGCTGGGCTCCTTTTTGCGCAGAACCAATATCGACGAATTACCACAATTTATAAATGTCTTAAAAGGCGATATGTCCATCATCGGCCCCCGCCCCCACATGTTCCAGGAGACCATTTATTATTCAAAGATCATAGACAGCTATTTGGTGCGTCATTTTGTAAAACCAGGTATCACGGGTTGGGCACAAGTCAATGGATTACATGGAAACACCAATATTGCGATAATGAAACGGCGAATTAAGCATGATATCTATTACATAGAAAATTGGTCCGTTGTGTTGGACATTCGCATATTATTCAAAACAGTAAAGAATATGTACGAAATACTATTTGTGTCATCCAAATCAAATAAAAAGCCCGCATATCTTAATGATAAACGGGCTGTAAACTCAAAAGAATTCGTAATGACATCTAAGAACGTCTCGTAACTTCAAATCATTAACTTCTATACCATTTCATCATCCTTTCGATTCCCTCATCGATTTCAATAGTATGATGCCATCCCAGACGATGCAATTTGGAAGGATCCGTTAATTTTCGCATAGTGCCATCTGGCTTTGAGGGATTAAAAACAATGTTTCCTTTAAAGCCCACCTTTTCTTTAATTAAAAGAACCAAATCTTTTATCGAAATTTCTTTACCTGTGCCAATATTAATATGGCAATTTCTGACATCCTTCTCACCTGATAATGCAGCCAATTCTTTAAAA
>JAUZOX010000083.1 GCA_030706265.1 Bacteroidota bacterium
AGATGATCCAAGCCTGGAAAATATAAATGGTTAAGTTTCGGGGATAACCATACGAATATAAACAATTGAATTACAGCATATAAATTCAAATTAAAGGAATGATGTTCATATCCCTGCCGCCTGTAAAATCAGACCGCAGAACAGGCATAAATAAAAACCCCGGTTTCTTAATGGAGAGGGAAACCGGGGATTGAACCAAAGAGGGTAAAAAAAGTATCACAAAAGACTAGAACTTGGCCGGGTGATACTCTTTCATATCTTCAAATATTTTATCAATAACCAGGGCAAACGCACCCAGGAGGGCTGCTTTTTCACGAAGTTTGGAAGTTACAATCTGGCAATCCCGCTTAATGCGTGAGATTGCATATTTGTTTAAAGAAAGCTGGAGCGGATCCAGGATATAATTCTCGGCAACGCCAATCTTTCCTCCGATGATGATCATTTCGGGATTGAAGATATTGATCAGCACGGCAATGCCTTTTCCAAGTTGTTCCCCCATTTCGGACAGCAATCCAATGGCATACTGGTCTTCGAGTTGAGCCGCCTCAACGACCATCCCCGCATCTATTTTATCGGGGATTTCACCTGATAATTTTCCAAGGATAGAAACCATGCCATTGGCCATATCGCTTTGGGCACGATTTGCAATTGCCCTGCCCGAGGCAACGGTTTCGAGGCATCCTCTTTTTCCACAGATACAAAGTTTGCCTTCGGGCTCAACTTCCAGATGTCCGAATTCACCCGCAAAGCCTGAATTACCACGATACAGTTTCCCATTCAAAATCATCCCCATACCAATGCCTGCTCCAATTTTCAGACAGAGCACGTTTTCTTTGCCCTGAGCCAACCCGAAATAGGACTCGCCAAGAGCCATTACGCGTGCATCGTTTTCAACAAATACCGGCAGATCAAACTTATCCTCAAAGAACTTTGACAACGGCCGGTCACTGAAGTTTTTATAGGTCTGGCTCATTCCGGTTTTGGCATCAATCAAACCCGGAAATGCCACGCCAATTCCGATTAGCTTTTTAGAATCGATACCGGCATTTGCTATTAATTCCTTGAACTTCTGATAAATCTTATCGACAATGGTCTCATCATGCTCCAATTCGGAGATGATGATTTCTTCGCTCGAAACGATCTGCCGATTCAGGTTTAAAATTGCAATATGGGTTGAAAAGCGTCCCATATCGATTCCCAATACATAACGTGCCTCGGCATTCAACAGATAAAGATTGGGTCTGCGCCCCCCAATAGAAGCACCAATGCCATTGTCGAGTACCAAGCCTTCCTCGATCAGCTCCGTGATGGTACGGGTAATTGTTGGAATACTCATCCCGGTGGCTCTTCCTATGTCGGGAATTGATTTATTTCCCTCAATATAAAGCAGTTGAATGATTCTTTTCTTTAAAATAAATTTTTTAAGCCGAATGCTGGAATTCTCTTCTGCAATATCAGCGCGACTGAAAATCGGATCTACATTCATATGGTGCCCTTCATTATCTTTATTGTTCCAACGATTAAATTATTTCGACAAAGATAGATACAATTCTCCATTCTACACAATCACATATTAACAATATTTATAAAGTTGCATTATTTTTCAATAATTAGCTTCAACTAATTATCAATTATAAAGGAAATGAATCAGTTTTAATGTAAGGCAGCTGTCTTTCAGCATTTATCCTGATGAAGGCATTAAATGTGTTTTTAACCATTAAGTGATTTCGAATGAAAGTCATACAGACAAACCATAACGCATGTACCAAAGTCTGCACAGAAAAAATCAGGTTAAATGATTTGGCTAAAACGTCTTGTGTTTTATAGCAATAAAAATGGCTTACGATTCTACCTACAAACCGGAAGTCCTATTACGGCTGTCTTTTCACATAACCATTTGCGCTCAGCATCTGAGAGAAAAGCAGCAAGTCGTTCATTAACCACGGCATGATAGCTGTTCAGCCATTCTATTTCTGACTTATCCAACAGGGATTCATCAATCAGGTTTCGATCAATTGGACACAGGGTGAGTGTTTCAAAACGGAGGAAAGAACCAAATTCATTTTCCAGATAAGGAACACACAGAACCAGATTTTCGGTCCTTATGCCATGTTTCCCTTCCCGGTACAAACCCGGTTCTACCGAAGTGACCATTCCCCTTTCAAGGATAGTGGAGGCAGGCCCTGCCCCATTGGGGCTAATGCTTTGAGGGCCTTCGTGAACATTCAGATAGAATCCGACACCATGACCGGTTCCATGCCCAAAATTCATTCCATTTTTCCAAAGAGCGATACGCGCAATGGCATCCAACTGATAGCCCCTGGTTCCCTCGGGAAAGACGGCATCGCAAAGTGAAATCGTGCCTTTTAAAGCGAGTGTAAAATCACGTTTTTGTTCTTCAGTGGGAACGCCCAACGCAATGGTTCGGGTAATATCGGTCGTACCACTTAAAAATTGCCCCCCCGAATCTAGCAGGAAAAGGCCTTCCGGTTTAAGTTCCACATCGGTTTCAGGTGTGGGATCATAATGAACAATGGCTCCATGGGCGGCATATCCGGCTATAGTGGCAAAACTGAGCCCCTTAAAGTTATTTTGTTCGCTTCGAAGTTGCTGCAGTTTATCGGCAGCGCTGATCTCGGTAATTCTTTCTTTCCCCAAATTATTTTCAAGCCAATAAAAGAATTTAACCAGGGCAACGCCATCGTCAACCATGGCTTTGCGCAAATAATTGATTTCGGTATCATTCTTTATTGCCTTCAGATAAGTTGTAGGATTACTCCCTTCAACAATTGAAACAGCCGGTTTGATCGCATTTACCAATGACTGGTTTATCTTGCCTGGAGCAAGGAGTAATCGGCTCCCCGCCATCAAACCTGAAAGAGCCATTTCGATATCATCATAGGCACGAATAGTTACGCCGTCTTTACTCAAGGTCTCTCTCAATTCAGGAGTCACCTTGACTTCATTGACAAATAGAATTGTTTCGGTTGGAGTAATTAAAACATAACTGATAAACAACGGATTGTATTCAATATCTGTACCCCGCAGGTTCAACAACCAGGCAATATCATCCAGGCTGCTGATCAGATGATGTGAAGCGCCTAATCGTTGCAACTCATTTCTAACCAGGTTGATTTTGTCGGTTCGTGGAAGCCCTGAATATTCGGTATCGAAATTCGAAATGAGATCCATTGGCATTGAAGGGCGGTCTGTCCAGAGAGGCGATATCAGGTCTTCGTCAGTGACGAGTTCCATTTGTTTTTGAGCAATGGCGCTCTTCAAATACCTGACCGCATCTACCGAAATCATTTTCCCATCAACACCTACCCGGCTTCCGGCAGGCAGGTTCTTCGCAATCCACTCAACATATTCAGGGGTGTGAGGTATGCGTAACTTTACAAGTTCAATGCCCGAACCCTTGAGTTCAGACTCGGCCTGAAGGAAATAACGGGAATCGGTCCAAAGGCCGGCAAAGGCAGTGGTGATAACCAAGGTGCCTGCAGAGCCGGTAAATCCTGAAAACCAGGATCTGGTTTGCCAACATTCAGGCATGTATTCGTCCATATGGGGATCGGTACCCGGTATGATATATGCATCGAAGTCTGATAATGCCATCAGGCAACGGAGTTTGTCCAGTTTTTGTAATGGGTTCATGGTTTTAGCTGTGTTGATAAGTCAAAGATATAAATTTATAAAGCTTCGTGTGCGGTTCGCTTTATTATTTCGTTTTGCAGATCCACGCCCAGATCATTAAAATAATCACTATAACCTGCTACCCTAACAATAAGATCCCGATATTTTTCAGGGTGCTTCTGGGCATCGAGGAGTGTCTCCACCGAAACCACATTAAACTGGATATGATGACCATCCATTCTGAAATAACTTCTGACCAGGCTCCCCAATTTTGAAATACTCTCTTCGTCTTCAAAGAAGGAGGGAGAAAATTTCTGATTGAGCAATGTGCCTCCCGTCCTGATATGATCGAGCTTTGCAGCGGAACGAATCACAGCGGTGGGACCCTTTGTATCACATCCCTGCACCGGTGAAATCCCCTCGGAGAGAGGCTGATGCGCTTTCCTTCCATCCGGCATGGCCCCCATCATGTAACCAAAATAAACGTGGCAGGTAGTGGGAAGCAGGTTTATCCGATGAACTCCTCCTATCGAAGTAGGGCGGCCATTAATCGCATTATAATAGATATCAAACACTTCACGGGCCAGACTATCGGCATAATCGTCATCATTTCCGTATTTGGGTGTTTTGTAAATCAAGTCGAGAAGCAATGCTTCGGCCCCATCAAAATTATCATGCAGCACACGGAGAAAATCAATCATTTTCAGCGCTTTTTTATCATATATATGGTATTTGATAGCAGCAAGACTATCGGTAATGCTTCCTAAACCAACGCCCTGGATATAAGTAGTGTTGTACCGTGCCCCTCCACCATTATAATCCCGGCCATTCTTAATGCAATCCTGTGTTAACAAGGAAAGAAATGGAACCGGTATATGACTTGCAAAAATGCTGTGAATGATATTATTGCCTTGTATCTTAATGTCGATGAAATGATTGAGCTGTTTTCTAAAAGCTTCGAATAGTTCATCAAAGGTGCTGAAAGAACAAGGATCACCCGTTGCAAGGCCAAGTTGTTTGCCGGTTAAGGGATCCACTCCATCGTTCAGGGTGAGTTCCAGCATCTTGGGAATATTAAAATAACCGCTCAGGATATAGGCTTCGGTTCCAAATGCCCCGCTTTCCACACACCCGCTTGCTCCCCCGTTGCGGGCATCCACGACATCTTTCCCCTGCCGCATCAGCTCCTGTACAATTGCATCGGTATTAAAAATAGAAGGTTGCCCAAAACCGGTCTTCACAATCCTCAGTGCCCGATGTAAAAAACGATCCGGATTCTTCTTGCTGATTTGTACCATAGAACTGGGTTGAAGGAGCCGCATCTCTTCAATCACATCGAGCATGATATAAGAGAGATCGTTAACGGCATCTGACCCATCAGGCATGAGTCCGCCAAGATTGATCAATGAAAAATCAGTATAGGTATTGCTTTCTTCGGCGGTAATTCCAACTTTAGGCGGAGAAGGATGATTATTGAACTTGATCCAGAAAGCCTCCAAGAGTTCAATCGCCTGTTCACGGGTAATCGTACCGGCCGCTATTTCTTTCCTGTAAATTGGATAAAGGCTCCGGTCCAGGCGGCCCGGATTGTATGAATCCCAGGGATTCACTTCGGTGATGACTCCAAGATGAATAAACCAATAATGTTGCAAGGCCTCATGAAACGTGGAAGGAGCATGGGCAGGAACACGACGACAGGTGGCAGCCATCTTTTCCAACTCTGCCCTGCGGGCAGCGTCTTTACACTCAGCAGCCAGGTATTCCAGCTTCGCGGCATGACGTTCTGCGAAAAGAATGATAGCCTGAGAAGCAATAAACATGGCTTGTAATTCAGCCTTACGTTCATATGCCTTGGGATCGTTATAAAAATCGAGTGCAGCCAACGCCGACTTGATTTCCTCCTGTAAGTCCAGCATGCCGGTTCTGAACATTTTGTCGCCGAAAGTAGTATGTCCCGGCGCCCTTTGTTCCTGAAATTCGGTAAAGATACCCGCATTGTAAGCTTCTATCCATTCATTACTTACATTACTAAAAATCCTTTCGCGATTGGTCTTCCCTTTCCAGAAAGGGATAATAATATTGCGATAGGCCTCTTTGGTCTCCTCCTCAACATGAAACCAAACCTTTTTTCGGGTATTGAGAATATCTAAATCGGAAATCGAATGAAGATTGATTTCAGGATACGTTGGCGTTGCCTTTGGTGCAGGCCCCCTTTCCCCGACGATCAATTCGTCTTCACCAATATAAATAGCCTTATTTTCAAGTATGTATTTAAAGCATTTGGCTCTTTGAATAGCAACAGGCTCAGGGAGGAAGTTGTGACTGCCATAAAATTCCGTAACTAATAAAGCCCGCTCAGCCGAGATACAACATTCGGCATTCAGACTTTCTTCACGTAGTTTTTTTATTCGATTGTTCATTGCGTTATACTTGATTATCAGGTTGTGTAATCATTTTCAATGTCTTGAAGTCCTTAGCCGCCGATTTTAACAGCGTAACCGGTTTGTGATAACTTCAGTTTTAAAGATTCCATTACTTCCGGAGTAGGTTGATTAAAAACATAATCACTCGAATCGAGTCCAAGCCGGTCATATTTGCTTTTTGCAGCTGCATGGTAAGGAAGCAAATTGAGATTCTTCACCTTTGGGTAGAGTTCAATCAACAAATTCATCAATTTCCTTATATCATCGGGAGTATCGTTGATTCCCGGGATTACCGGCATTCTTAACCAAATTTTCTTTCCCATTGAAGCAAGCAGATGAAGATTGTTGAGGATGACCTGATTTGAGACACCGGTATATTTAATGTGTTTTTGGTCATCCATCAATTTTATATCAAAGAGAAACAGGTCTGTGAGTTCTGCTATCTTTTGAATGTTATCGGAAGAAGCCAACCCACAGGTATCAACAGCGGAATGCATTTCCCGTTCACGACATAACTTTAAAGTCTCATAAAGGAATCCGGACTGCATCAATGGCTCCCCCCCCGAAAAGGTAATTCCCCCTCCGGATTCATCAAAGAATAATCTGGATTTCTCCGCCTCCATGATGACTTCCAGGGGCGTCATCCTGACGCCGACCATCTCATTTTCATCAAAAACCTTATCCCCTATTCTTCGCTTGGTTACAATCGGTTCGGAAGAAGTCCCCCTGCTTTCCGGATTATGACACCATCTACAAGCCAACGGACACCCCTTTAAAAAAACGGTAGTACGTATGCCTGGCCCATCGTGCACTGCATAATGCCGGATATCAAAAATCAAGCCCTTCATCAGTAAGGAATTTTAGATATAAATTTAACGAAATTATTCCAACTATTTTGACACCGTTAAACAAACCTGGGTGCCGTGTAAAATTCTAAATGGGAGGGAAACGCTAACACATCCAGCACTCGTAAAGGCCGCGACCAAATTTATGATACATGCAATTAATCCGGTTCGTTGTCATGAAAAGCGATTATGTCAGAGGATGTAAAATTAGGACATGGAAATGGAGGAATCAAGAAATAAAGAGAATAAAAATCAAATCGTCTGAGATGCCGATATTTTAAAAAACCGGTCATTGAATTGGGCAAAAAGCATGCCGCAAAGCATTAACAAACAACCCAGAAGTGCCCTTACACTTAAATGTTCATCCAGCAATAACCATCCTCCAATTGCCGCAAAAACCGTTTCGAGACTCATGATGATCGCTGCATGAGCCGGTAGCGCAGTCTTCTGAACCACCACCTGTAAGGTAAAGGCAACACCCACCGAAAACAATCCACCATATAAGATCGGAATTCCAGCCTGAAGGATGGTCGATAATTTTACGGTTTCGACGCCGAAGGCGATTACCAGACTTATAACTCCGGCTGTCAGAAATTGTTGTATCGATAATTTTATCGGATGATTATGAGGAGAAAGCCACCCGATTGTAAGTACATGGAATGCCCAAAACACCGTGCTGATAATAAGGAGGAGATCGCCTTTGGATATCTCAAAATTGCCAGTGACGCTTAAAAAATACATGCCGCAAACTGCAAAAAGAACACCAATCCAGGTACCGGGACCTGTTTTTTGTCTCACTACCAGTCCAAATACCGGAACCAGTACCACATAAAGGCCCGTTAAAAAACCGGCCTTTCCCGCTGAAGTATATTGTAATCCAATCTGCTGTAAAGATATCCCTGTAAAAAGAAGTAATCCTGCCAAAAGGCCACCCCATTTTTGCCAAAACGGGCTTAATGGTTTTGCTTTGATATGTGGAGCAGAAACGGGGAAAAGATATAACACCGGAATAAGCGAAAGGCCACCCAACAAAAACCGCACACCACTAAATGTGAAGGGGCCGACATAATTCATACCAACACGCTGTGCAACAAATGCCAGGCCCCAAATCATGGCAGAAAGAAGTAACAATAAATCAGAACGGAGAGTACTTGTCTTCATGAGGCAAAAGTACTACTTTACATTTAAAAATAAGTTCAAAATTGAACCCTCCAATGAGCAATCCTGAAGTCAAACCATTATCATTGTTTTGATTCCTTTTTAAACGCGGCAAGCCCATCATCCAAAAACTTAATAAAGTTGTCTACATTGAGATCATATGCTTTGGGTTTATTGAGCAGTTCACCGTTGGTATCCAACAATACATAATAAGGTTGTGAATTTACCTTAAACCTGGTAATCTGAAAGTCGGCAAATTTTTTCCCTACTGTCTTTTTCACCTTCCCATCATAGGTTGAAGTAACCCAGTCACCTTCGGGTAATTCTTTCCGATCATCCACATACAATGCAACCACGATATAGTTTTCTCTTAACCGTTTTAATACCTCCGGATTACTCCAGACGTTGGCTTCCATTTCACGGCAATTTACACAGCCCCATCCCGTGAAATCCACGAACAACGGTTTGTTTTGCTGCTTGGCACAACGTAGTGCCGGGTCATAATCAAAATACCCTTTTAGATTGTGGGGCAGGTGAAGAAAATCAGAAAACTTGGGGGTCTCACACAATTCCTTATCCTGAGAAGCAACCCCATTTCCCCCTCCACTCTCAGCGATCTGCATGGTCAGATCAAATTCAAGGCTCGACTCGGGAGGCAGGTATCCGGATAAGACTTTCAAAGGAGCACCGAACATACCGGGGATCATGTATACTACAAAGGAAAAAGTAATGATCGCAAGGATCAACCTGGGGACGGTGATGTGTTTCAATTCACTGTCATACGCAAACTTTAGTTTGCCCAGGAG
>JAUZOX010000084.1 GCA_030706265.1 Bacteroidota bacterium
TCCTGCAACATTTGCATTAGTTTCACCCGAGATAAAAAAGAACTTAAAAAACAGTACTGGTAACGTTGAAATCAGCCTCAAAAAAGAGGGCCAGACTGTCGTAATAACACGTAAGCTTTCACTTAATTCTCTGGTGTTAAGGGCGGAACAAGTGTCGGATTTGAAAGCGTTGATGAATATATGGTTGAATAAAAATTACAAACAAATCATCCTGAAGAAGATTTAACTTTCAAAAGTTAATCTTTTAAATTGAGATCTGATTCTGCTTCACCTGATAATAAGAAAAGCGGCGAGAGAATTAATCTTGCGCCGCTTTTTCCCGTTATTAAGAAAACTGAGAATTCCGAGTTATACGAGTGATGTTTAGTTGGTTTATGTTTTTGTAATGGTTAGTTCATCAAAAGCCTTCGGAGAAGATCGCCAGTTTGTTTTCTTTGGTTAGTTTAAGGAAAGTGAATTTTTTATCTTTATTCTCACTGATTACACATGAATACACGGTGCGTCCGTTAATTTCTTTAGACGAAATTGCTGCCGCTTCACTGGTGCTGATTGTTTTTCCATCTTTATCACAAAGCGTAATTGCTATCTTCCCCTTTTCTTTTGAAACGAAGTTGAGTACAAAACAATCTTGTCCACATGGAGTAAGACTGACATACCGTACATCAAGTTGTTCGGCAAGGTCCTCTTTTTCGGTAAATATTCCTTTGTCACGAAGACGAGAGAATTCTTCATCACTAAGTTTATGCAGTCTGCCTGCAAATGAGGGCATCATCTTCAACCTTAAATTCTTCGAAAAGTCATCGTTGTTAAAATTAAAGTCGAAGTCTTTAAGGAATTTTTGATCCGGGAGGTTAAGACCGCTGTTTGGCATTTCCGGTCGCATTTTCTTTTGCAGTTGATCCAGTCTGTCTCTTATCCGATCCTGATATGAGAAATCAAAATCAGGCTCCCTGAATGTTGAATCTAATTCAATCATGAATTTCCGTTGCCCTGGTTTTGCATCCCTGATCATTTTATCGATTTCAATGGGCATTTTGCCATGATCCAGCATTACCGTAGTGTCGAGGATAGTCTCTTTTCCGTCATTGTTAATTTCTATCTTGACATGAGCCTTCCCGCTATCGCTTTTAGTAACCGTGACCTGTTTTTTTGAGTTCATCTGGCCATAGCTAAAACCTATTGTAAGAGAGAATATTACAAATAAAATTAAACTTTTCATGGCTTTTTGAATCTTAGTTTAATAATTTGATGCTAAAATTAGCGCTCAAAATCTTAAGAGAAACTTAATGCGGGTTAAAAAAACGTTAAATACTGATATACTGATGCTCATAAATACTAATTTCGCGTCATGAATAAGAAACTCTTTATTGGGCTGGTATTGTTGATGAGTCTGGCATTGCTGGGTATTATCGGTATGCAGTATTTTTGGTTTCGCAATTCCGTCAGGGTGAAACAGGCGGAATTGAATCTAAGTGTGAATGAAGCCATGCGCAATTCTGCCTTGAAATTGGAGAACCGCGAAACCTTGCAAAAGCTTCTTTCTTCCTTAAATTCGTCTGATTCCACAACGGCAACGGCTTCTGCGAAGAAAAAAGTGGGGGAATTTAAGGATTTTAAATTTCTTAAAGATCATAGAACGCCTGATATTCCAAATCCTGAGCCCATACCTTACGGAGAATTCAATGAAAAAAATTTACAATCCTTACCTCCCGGTAGTAAGTATGCTGCTTTTTCGGGCGTAAGTTATAAATACAGTGTCAATATAGATTCTGTAGCTTACGCTGAAGAATTACGCGATCAGATATATCGTTTCAATGAGCATCTTCGTCATGAAAATGAAGAAGCAGCCATCCGTAAGAGAAATGAAGCCATTCAGGATTCCATTCAGCGAAGAAACAGGGAGAAGGTCGGCGACCCCTTTAAACCGGCACCTCCAAAGCGATCAAAGATAATCATCGACGGAAAGGAAATTCGTGAACCCTCCATTAACGACATCATAATTTTGCGGAAAGTAATAGGGGAGTATTACCATTCCAGACCCAATGATCCTTCCAGATCGCCAAACAGGAGTCCTCTCGATGTTTTCAGGGCAGAACTTTCCCGTAGCCATGGTCGACTACCCGATTCGATATTGAAATTTAAATTGGATTCCTTTATTAAAGTAACATACAAAAACCCAACTTTTCATCTGAGCCGGGCAGATATCATCGATTTTGAAAGACGATATGATCAGCAACTCATGAATCAGGGATTTATTAGAAACAACATCCGGATTCCTTTTTCAGACAATACCAGATTCAGGGGAGGCCGACCGCTTTCGATTCAGGATTCACTGGTTCAAAAAAGGATCAAACATTTAACGGGAATCATTGATCAGATCATTCTCGAAGTTTCAACCGATCATTCATTGTTTAATAAACGGCTCAGTACAAGACTTATTGATTCGGTATTGATCAATGAACTGAAAAACAATGGCGTCATGCTCAAGCCCGAGTATGCTGTTTATAATGATTTAACCGGAAAGGAATCCTCGATTTTTTCTCCTGGATATGTTGCCAATGATGCACCCGACTATACAACACGTCTTTTCCCCGATGATCTTCTTGGATCTCCCTATTCGCTAAAGGTACAATTTAAGAACAAGGATATATATATTCTCAAGTCCATGACTGTTATGCTTTCGATGGCGGTCCTTCTTACTGTCTTTCTGATATTGGCTTTTATTATCGCTTTATGGGCAATCATTAAACAGAAGAAGATTACCGAAATCAGGTCTGACTTTATCAATAATATCACGCACGAATTTAAAACCCCAATTTCGACGATCGGTCTTGCAATCGACTCGATTGATAGTCCAAAGGTCATCGAAAATAAACAAAAGGTTCAATATTTTACCAAGATTATCCGTGAAGAGAATTACAGGATGAATCAATTGGTTGAAAACGTATTGCGTGCAGCGCTTCTCGATCAAAAGACCCTTAAGCAAAATATTGATGACATCGACCTGCACGAGTTGATTTTAAAGGCAATCAATCATACTCAGCTGCAGATCGAATCACGGAATGGCACTATCAATCTTCATCTGGATGCTGAAAACTCGATCATTGAGGCAGATTCTACGCAGGTATTGAATGCAATTCTGAACTTGATTGATAACGCAATAAAATATTCTAAAGATGCACCTTATATTACCATTTCAACTCGTCAATCGGGCAACCGGATTATTTGTTCGATAGAAGATAAGGGGATCGGAATAAATCATGAAATTCAACGCAGAATATTTGACCGTTTTTATCGTTATACCGACGGGAATATTCATGATGTCAAAGGACATGGTCTCGGCCTTTCATTTGTAAAAGCAATTGTAGACGCGCATAACGGTCGTATTTCCGTTGAAAGTGAATTGGGTAAAGGAAGTCGTTTTGATGTAATCATTCCTCTAAAGTCTGAAGTAAATGAAGAATAGTGAACGAACAAATGTGTTTCTGGTCGAGGACGATCGGAACTTTGGCTCAGTACTTAAAGCTTATCTTGAAATTAATGACTTTAACGTTGAATGGGAAAACGATGGGGGTAAGGCATTGGCCCGGTTTAATGGATTGAATTGCGATATCTGCGTCCTGGATGTGATGTTGCCTGGTTTGGATGGTTTTAGCATTGCCAGGGAAATCCGTAAATCAAAACCTGAAATGCCATTCGTGTTTCTCACTGCCAAGACATTGAAAGAGGATATCTTGCAGGGCTTTGATATCGGGGCTGAGGATTATATTACCAAGCCATTTGATTCAGAAGTCCTGGTCGCAAAGCTCAGGGCGATCATCAACAGAATGAACAGGGCCAATGTGGCAGACCGGGCCAATGAATCTTATCTCATCGGCGATTATACTTATCATGCCATTCATCGGTTGCTTTCAAAACCAGGATTTGAACAAAAGTTAAGTCCAACTGAAGGGAAGTTGCTTGAACTCTTGTGCGAAAATAAAAACACCCTGCTTTCAAGATCCAAAGCATTAAAGGTGATCTGGCAAAATGATAATTACTTTACAGCCCGGACCATGGATGTTTATATCACAAAGCTGAGAAAGTTTTTGAAAGACGATCCCCGCATCGAGATAGAAAATTTGCACAGTAGCGGCTTCATTCTCTGGGTAAGGGAATAATATCGCATATTTTTTTAAAAAGGGAAGCGCGATCCTGTTGTCATTTCGCACTCTTTCTTTAATGAGGAATAGGAGTGGATGGCGTTAAAATGTAATGAGCTGTAAATGTCACGGATAAAGGCACTAACTCAAATATGCATTTTGAAATAACAATTCGATTGACTTTGTTGTATATTTGCAACTGAAAACTGAAATAATTTTCTTCGGGGCAGGGTGAAATTCCCGATCGGCGGTAAAGTCCGCGACTCCTTTATAACAAAAGGATTGAACTGGTGAGATTCCGGTACCGACAGTAAAGTCTGGATGGAAGAAGAAAATATCATTTGTAAAAGCGGAGCGATAAATAGCAATGTTTATTATCCGTTTCAGACGATATTTAAAAAAGCCCCGGGTGATCAGTCATTCGGGGCTTTTATATTTTTATGATGATGACAGACGACGATATCAGATTCATGCACATGGCGCTGACCCAGGCAGCAAAAGGTCTGGGAAGGGTAAATCCCAATCCGCTAGTGGGAGCCGTGATCGTTCGTGGATCCCGGATTATCGGGGTGGGATATCATAAGCAATTTGGTGGTCCGCATGCCGAAATCAATGCTATGCGGAATGCCGAAAACGACGTCGAAGGTGCTACAGTATATGTCACACTTGAGCCTTGCAGCCATTATGGAAAGACGCCTCCCTGTGCGGATGCATTGATAACTGCAAAAGTTGCAAAGGTGGTGATCGCAATGACCGATCCCAATCCATTTGTGTCGGGAAGAGGGATTCAACGGTTAAAAGAAAATGGGATCGAAGTGGAAGTGGGCCTGCTTGAAAATGAAGCGCGTGAATTGAACCGCGTCTTTATCAAGTATATCCGTACAAAGCTTCCTTATGTCGTTTTGAAATCAGCAATGACGCTTGATGGTAAAATTGCTACCGCTTCGGGGCATTCGCAATGGATAAGCTGTCCCCAATCCAGAAAGTATGTTCATTCCTTGCGAAATGAACTGAAGGGCATTTTGGTGGGGGTAAATACCGTGATCACAGATGATCCCGAATTGACAACGCGGCTGGATGGCGTATCCGGCCGCAATCCGGTCAGGATAGTGGTTGATAGCAGGGGGCGAATTCCTTTAAATGCAAAGATGTTGAAAAATGGGGCAGAGAATCCGGTCATCATTGCAACGACAGAAAACTTTCCTGAACAGAAGCGAGCAGACCTCATCGAGGCTGGACATCAAATACTGATATTGCCTGCGCATAATGAGATGGTTGATTTGAACCTGTTGATGATAGAACTGGGAAAGTTGGGTATTGACGGCATCCTGCTCGAAGGAGGCGGAACGCTGAACGAATCAGCACTCAAAAGTGGCATTGTTGATGAAGTTCAATTTTTCATTGCACCCCTGCTGCTTGGAGGGCGCAATGCGATGACACCCGTCGAGGGCAAGGGTTTTGATACCGTGGCTGAAGGAATCAGGCTTCAGCAAATGACGACACGCCAGGTTGGGGACGATATTTTAATTACGGCAAAAGTTAAGGCAACTAAAAGCGAATAATCATGTTTACTGGAATTATTGAAGAGATTGGCAATCTGAAATCTATCAGACATGGGCATAATGCAGCGATGCTTGAAATCAAGGCCGCTAAAGTGCTCACCGGCACCCGTATTGGAGATAGCATTTCTGTAAATGGTGTTTGTCTGACGGTCACCTCGCTGGGTCCGGCTTCTTTTATTGCAGATGCTATGCCTGAAACACTCCACCGGAGTAACCTTGGGGCACTGCATGCCGGGAATCCGTTAAACCTTGAGCGTGCTTTGCGACTTGGTGACCGGTTTGGAGGACATATTGTCAGCGGGCATATTGATGGGACAGGTACCATTCTTAATTTTAAAGAAGATGAGAATGCCATCTGGATCACAATCGAAGCCCAGCCATCGATACTCCGTTATATTGTTGAAAAAGGATCAATTGCTATAGATGGCATCAGCCTGACCGTTGCCAACGTTGAAGACAATATATTTAAGGTTTCTATTATCCCTCACACCCGTAACGAAACGACGCTCTGTGGGAAGGCCTCCGGTAGCAAGGTAAATCTTGAATGTGATATTGTTGCAAAATATATCGAACGGTTTTCCGGTTTCGATAAACAAAGCTCAGCCGAGAGTGCATCAGCTAAACTCAGCATGAGTTTCCTGAAAGAGAATGGATTTTTTTAATGAAGAATAAAAAATGGACCGGACATGTTTGTAAAAACACCGAAAGGAGAAAATACCATCCATGCGAGTTCCATACGACCATTTTAATACAAATTATCTACAAATGAAAAAGTTTAATACTATTGCAGAAGCCATCGAAGACATTCGTCAGGGGAAGATGATTGTAGTGGTTGACGATGAAGACCGCGAGAATGAAGGCGATCTTATCATGGCTGCTGAAATGGTGACTCCGGCTGCAATAAATTTTATGATCAAAAAGGCAGGTGGTTTAATCTGCATGCCGATAATACAGAAGCGTCTTGATGAACTGCAAATTGATATGATGGTTCATCGTAACACCGACACAAAGCAAACAGCCTTTACAGTCTCGATAGATTATTCCGGTAACACGACGGGGATCTCTGCATTCGAGCGGGCAGAAACCATCCGTAGGGTTGTATATCCGGCTTCAAAACCAAATGATTTTCACAGGCCCGGACATATCTTTCCTTTAATGGCAAAAGATCTGGGCGTTTTGGAAAGGGCAGGACACACCGAAGCCTCTGTCGATCTGGCAAGGCTTGCGGGTCTTTATCCGGCCGGCGTCATCTGCGAAATAATAAATGAAGACGGTACAATGGCCAGGGTTCCTGACCTGATGGATTTTGTGGAAAAGCATGATCTGAAGATCATCACGATTGCTGATCTGATCGGGTATCGTCGTGCGATGGAACATATTGTGACACGCCAGGCTGTGGCGAAACTGCCTTCAATCTATGGCGATTTTAAAGCTTTTGGCTTTGTCGATAAAATAAATGGCGATCATCATGTTGCACTGGTCAAGGGTGATTTGAGTGGTGACGAGCCTGTGCTTGTGAGGATTCATTCAGAATGCATGACGGGCGATGTGTTTGGATCAAAACGATGCGACTGTGGTGACCAATTGCACGAAGCCATGCGCCGGATCGAAAAGAAAGGTCGTGGGGTATTGCTGTATCTACGACAGGAAGGTCGCGGAATAGGACTGATTAATAAATTAAAAGCTTATGAACTCCAGGAAAAGGGTCTGGATACCGTCGAAGCTAATCTTGCCCTTGGATTTAAGCCCGACTTAAGGGATTACGGGGTTGCAGCTGAAATACTTGCCGACCTTGGTGTAACCAAGATTACGTTGATGACCAATAATCCCATGAAAATAACCGGATTGTCGGGATATGGTCTTGAAGTTGTCAACCGTCAGTCATTAAAGATCGGTTATAACGAAACAAACAAATTTTACATGCAAACCAAATTCCAAAAAATGGGACATTTGATGCATGATTAAATATTAAAAAAACAGATAATTTTGATTCCTTCGCCAGACAGGTCGAAGGAACAATGTTGTAACTTAACACAAAATTTTTAAATGAAAACATTTGAGGGTAAACTGGTTGCTGAAGGACTTCGCTTCGGGATTATAGTGGGTCGTTTTAATGAATTTATTGGCGGGAAACTGCTGAGCGGGGCATTAGATGCCATCAACCGTCATGGCGGAAGCGATAAGGATGTGGATGTCGTCTGGGTTCCGGGAGCATTTGAAATTCCAGTAGTTGCCAAAAAAATGGCTAAGAGTGGTAAATATGATGCCATCATCTGCCTGGGTGCCGTCATTCGGGGAGCTACTCCTCATTTTGATATGGTTGCCGGAGAGACAACAAAGGGTATTGCCTTAGTCGGTCTTGAAACAGGATTGCCTGTTGTTTTTGGCGTACTGACGACCGACTCAATCGAACAAGCAATTGAAAGAGCCGGCACCAAAGGTGGCAACAAAGGCTTTGATGCTGCTGTGACTGCAATCGAGATGGCCAACCTTCTAAAGCAGATTTAAATAGAAATATCAGATATCGGGTCGTTTTTTTAAAATCTTTAGGATGAAGAAAATTTTATGCACAATTGCACTTATCCTGTTTTTAACAGCTATAGAGACCAGCTACGGTCAGGAGAGCATTAATTCATTAAAAGGGCAGCTCAATGTGCACGACCCGGTCATGATCAAGCAGGGTGACACCTACTATGTCTTTTCGACCGGTAGGGGCATTTCCATAAAAACATCCAGGGATCGGATAAACTGGACCAACTCAGGCAGGGTATTTGCGAATAATGAATTGCCTTCATGGCACAAAACGGATATTCCCAATCAGGATGGCAACTTGTGGGCACCCGATATCCATTACAGCAACGGCGTATACCATCTCTATTATTCCGTTTCGGCATGGATGAATTTTAATTCCAGTGTCGGTTATGCTACCAACACTACGCTTAATCCGGCTGATCCTGATTATAAATGGGTTGACCATGGACAGGTAATCGGATATAAAAATGGGGGTGAGGGAGTGAACTGCATTGATCCGAATATTTTTACAGATAAAGATAGCCGTGAATGGCTTATTTATGGCTCTTACAGGTCAGGTTTGCGTCTTGTGGAAATCAATCCCAAGACCGGCAAGTTATTCAGCGAGCATCCA